>JBCBJE010000120.1:0-9660 GCA_038523735.1 Cyanobacteria bacterium J06626_18
ACCCCATCACTGCCCTACTCCATCCCCCTCCTCCCCATCCCCCATCCACCCTTCTACCCGTCCACTCTCTTCCCCCATCCATCCACTCAACTGTTACCCTACAGAAGCCAGAACTGGTAAAACTGAAGAGGCATCTGCAGGATGTGAGGGAATTAGACCATGTTGAAGAAGTCTGCAGGGATGAGGCAGCCTGTGAAGCAGCGTTCTGTTAGAGCATTGCGATCGCTCAAAGTTGGCCTACTAGGAAGCAGCGTGGGATTGCTGATCGCGATCGCTCACTGGATGACAGCGGGCGTTCAGGCGCAGACAGATAACGGTGGCAGCATTACCCTTCGCTCCGATATCCAAGAAGCTAACGCGGTGACGGGTGTCATCACGGCTCGCGGCAATGTCCAAATCGATTATCCGGCCCAGCAAATCTACGCGACTTCGGCCCAAGCCCAATTCTTTAACGAAGAGCGTCGCATCATCCTTAGCGGCGATGTTGTCGTACTGCAAGAAGGCAATCGTTTAGAAGCTGAAACCGTCACCTATTTGATTGATGAAGGTCGGTTTGTCGCCCTGCCACAGCCGAATGAACAAGTTCAGACTACTTATATTCTCCCCCCATCGGAAGACCCCGCTGCGGAGCCGGCATCGGATACCAACCCGCAAGCGGCACCAGCCGACGGGGGCGCTCCGCTCACTGAACCTATAGAGCCGGATGCTATGCTCGAAATTTCGCCCATCGAAGCGAGTAACACTCCCTAAAGATTAGATCATTTCATATCGCCGAATATCTACAACCACGATGTTCTATCGGGACGAGAGACCCTCTCCCCTTACCGTCGACGTGAAATTACCGCCAGATCGCCGCCCTTTGAAGTGACGAGAGACTTTATCATGCCAACGAAGGGCTGGGGATTTATTCATAGACCGTTCAGGGCACGATGGATTGAGATAACTCAGGTGTTTGATACGACAAGTTGTTCGGGGGCTTTGATAAAATTTGAGCCAGATTGCTTGCCCTTGATGAGTAACACGTCCCTTGAAGATCGCGCTAGAAAACATTCAAAAGATTTATGGCAAGCGCCAGGTTGTCAACCAGGTAACCCTCTCGGTAGAGCAAGGAGAGGTTGTTGGGCTGCTGGGACCCAACGGGGCTGGCAAAACGACAACTTTCTGCATTGCTACCGGGCTAGAAAAACCGGATGGAGGGCGGGTATCCCTTGATCGGATTGATATTACCGATCTCCCCATGCACCAGCGAGCCCGATTAGGAATCGGGTATCTAGCCCAAGAGCCCAGCATCTTCCGTCATCTTTCGGTGCGCGATAACCTGCTACTGGTGATGCAGCAAACGAACGTTCCTGCCGACGAATATGGTCACCGTTTGCAAACGCTCATGAGGGAATTTCGTTTGGAAACGGTTGCCGATACGATAGGCATTCAGGTGTCAGGGGGCGAGCGGCGGCGAACTGAAATTGCCCGCGCATTGGCGTCTGGTGTGGATGGCCCTAAATTCTTGTTTTTAGATGAGCCCTTTGCTGGTGTGGATCCAATTGCAGTGTCAGAAGTTCAAACGCTAGTGACGAAGTTGCGCGATCGCGACATGGGCATTCTTGTCACTGACCATAACGTCCGCGAAACCCTCCAAATCATTGATCGTGCCTATATCATGAGCGAAGGGAGAATTTTAGCCTCTGGTACTGCTGAAGACCTTTACAACAATCCGCTGGTTCGCCAGCACTACCTAGGCGAAGATTTCAAAATCTAATTGCTGTCTAGCAGCTTCGAGATCTGGCAACTTCAAAATCTAGCCAAGTCCCCGAAGGTTTATCCTAATCTCTGAGTAAACCCGTCGATTGCGATTTTATGGATACCCCTTACTCCAAATCCTCTGAGCCCGCAAAGTCTCCAGTCAGCGGGTTTCCTGTATCCATCATGGATCGTTATATTGCCGGGGAACTTACCCTGCCATTTCTATTCGGGGTGGGCGCGTTTTCTTCTATTGGTGTTTCGGTTGGAGCTCTCTTCGAGCTCATCCGCCGGGTAACCGATTCGGGCCTCTCCATCTGGCTAGCTATCAAAATATTGTTGCTGAAGCTGCCAGAATTCATTGTGCTGGCGTTCCCTATGTCTGTGCTGCTGGCAACCCTCATCACCTACAGCCGCCTTTCGAGCGATAGTGAACTGGTGGCCATGCGGGCCTGTGGCGTGAGTGTTCGGCGTATTGTGGCACCAGCAGTTGTCTTGAGTCTGGTGGTCACAGTAGTTACCTTTGCTTTCAACGAAGCCATCACCCCCGCCGCCAACTACCAAGCAGCCATCACCCTCGAAAGAGCACTCGATTCGGATCGACCGCCTTTTCGAGAGCGCAATATTTTCTATCAGGAGTATCAGGAAGCCTCTGACGATGAAGACGAGGAAGAACTGAAGCGGTTGTTCTACGCTCGTCGGTTTGACGGTGAAACCATGTACGGCCTAACGGTTCTGGATTTCTCCCAAGAGGGACTGAGTCAGGTGCTCAGTGCGGCCTCTGCCACCTGGGATGTGGGGCGCAACATGTGGAATTTCTATGAGGGTACGATCTATGTCGTCTCACCCGATGGATCTTTTCGACACATCGTCAAGTTTGACAATCAGGAAGTCCAACTCCCCCGAACGCCTCTAGATCTAGCTAGCCGCACCAAAGACGATAACGAGATGAATATCCGTGAGGCGTCGCAATATTTCCGCGATGTGGTGCGCCAAACGGGGGACGATCGCCTCATTCGTATTTTCCAAGTTCGGATCCAGCAAAAGTATGCCTTGCCCTTTGTGTGTGTAGTATTTGGCTTGGTGGGAGCTTCATTGGGTGTCCGGCCTCAGCGAACCAGCCGAGCTACCAGTTTTGGCGTCAGCATCATTATTATTTTTGGGTATTACCTGCTCTCGTTTATCTCCAACGCCCTGGGTGAGGTCGGTATTCTATCGCCGTTTATGGCCGCTTGGTCAGCGACGCTGCTGGGCCTAGGAATAGGGGTCGTTTTGCTTTTGCGAGCATCCCGCTAGAAGTTGTAAGTCAGGGATAAATCTTGGTCATGCCCAAAGCTTCCCACCTATTCCCTGACGACGAAAATTACATCGCCCTGCTCAATGGCCCAAAACAGCGCATCTGGTCATCGCAGACAAAGCCGCGATCGCAGACTTGGAAGACAGCCAAGACGAACGCTAGGGAGTAAAAAACAGCCATCCTTCAATTTGTTGTCCATCCGGTGAGATTTTTTGGGTACGCCAGAATTCAGGAGCCAGGAGAGCACTGAATGCTAGCTCATGACTCCCGATATTAAGTCTGTTTGATCCCCCATGTCATGTCGTATGTCCTCCGGACGAGCTTCACCAACGCGCAAGCGGCTCCCTTGGGGAGCAACGCAGTGAAACGAAGTTGAGACATCTCGAGGCTTGCAACAGATTGAGATGCCTCGTTACGCTCCATTTCACTCGGAATGACAAACCGTGTGCCTACAAGCGGGCTTCATATGCCCCCTCAACTCAGCCAGAGTTCTCTGACTTGAACAGATATCACTACTCTGTTTGCTATTCCACAGGTACATAGGTTGGCGCCACATCCTGAGGACGATAGCCTGCCGCAATGCAGCTAGCGAGGGAGTCGTCAGTGCTATAGCCAACGGCATCGGCGAGGCCAGTGACACATTCGGCGTACCGCTCCGGCAAAATACTGCGATGGCAGAGGGTTAGCACTGACTGCGAGTTGGTAACTGCGAGTTGTTCGTGGATGCTAGTAACGCAAGTTGCAACTTCATCGGGACGACGATCGCGGCTACAGGCAGACACTGCCGCTACAGGAGAGACATCGGCAGCATCGGTGACACCCACAACGCAATCGGACATCTCAGTGGGGTCAAAAGCCAGGGCGCAGGCAGCCGCGGCGGTAGCGGCCTCAACTCCCAACTCAGTCAGGTCACGAGCACAGGCAGCATAATCCTCCGAGGCGTGAGCAGCAGGGGCCACTAGCGGCACTGAGCCGGCAGCGAGAAGGCCCAGCGTGACGAATGGTATCGCAGACAACTGGAAACGGTTGTGAGACCGAGAAAAATAGAACATAACAGAAGATTAACGGTTACATCGGTTAGTGAACGGTTGACTACGTTCTGACAAGAACGGTTAACACCCATTTACGATTATTCTGGGGTCATCACTGGAAGAGTCTCCTCGATTCTCCTACATATTCTGACTTTTCAGGAATGAGAGTAACAGGCGAATCTTCTACAGTTGAATAATGACCTTAACGCTACGTACGTGAATTTGATTGAGGGGATCTCTTTATGCATTTGAGTGACTTGACCCACCCGAACCAACTCCATGGTCTATCGATCCACCAGCTGGAGCAGATTGCGCGCCAAATTCGGGAAAAGCACCTGGAGACGGTGGCCACCAGTGGCGGGCACTTGGGGCCGGGGTTAGGGGTAGTTGAGTTGACCCTGGCACTGTATCAGACCCTCGACTTGGATAAGGACAAAGTGGTTTGGGATGTGGGGCACCAAGCTTATCCCCACAAGCTGATTACTGGACGCTACAACCAGTTCCACACCTTACGCCAAAAAGACGGTGTTGCCGGATATTTGAAGCGCTGTGAAAATCGCTTTGATCATTTTGGCGCAGGCCATGCTTCAACCAGTATTTCGGCTGCTCTGGGGATGGCGTTGGCGCGTGATTTACAGGGCGAAGATTACAAAGTAGCCGCCATCATTGGCGATGGCGCGCTCACAGGCGGTATGGCACTGGAGGCCATCAATCACGCCGGCCATTTGCCCAATACCCGCTTGCTGGTTGTCCTAAACGACAACGAGATGTCGATTTCCCCGAATGTGGGTGCCATTCCTCGCTACCTCAACAAAATTCGCCTCAGCCCCCCCATGCAGTTCCTCACTGACAACATTGAGGAACAAGTCAAGCACCTGCCTTTCTCGCCTGAGCTTAATCGCGTCAAAGAAGGCATGAAGCGTTTGGCTGTTCCCAAGGTGGGTGCGGTATTTGAGGAGTTAGGCTTTACCTACATGGGACCAGTCGATGGCCATAGCCTGAGTGAACTCATTGTTACCTTCAAGGAAGCGCACAAGATTCAAGGACCGGTGTTGGTGCATGTGTCAACCACGAAAGGCAAGGGCTATGCGATCGCCGAAGAAGACCAAGTCGGCTATCACGCCCAATCTCCCTTCGATTTAGCCACAGGCAAAGCCAAGCCATCCAAGAAGCCCAAGCCCCCCAAATACTCCAAAGTATTCGGCAACACCCTGACTCAGATCGCCGAGCATAATCCCAAAGTGGTCGGCATCACGGCAGCTATGGCGACGGGAACCGGGCTCGATATTCTCTGTAAAAAGCTGCCCAAACAGTACATTGACGTGGGCATTGCTGAACAGCACGCCGTCACCTTAGCCGCTGGCTTGGCGACCCAAGGGATGCGCCCGGTTGCGGCGATCTACTCCACGTTCCTGCAGCGCGCCTACGACCAAATCGTGCATGACGTCTGTATTCAAAATCTGCCGGTCTTCTTTTGCCTTGATCGGGCGGGCATTGTCGGGGCTGACGGCCCGACTCACCAAGGCATGTACGACATTGCTTACTTACGCGCCATTCCCAACATGGTGATCATGGCTCCCAAAGATGAAGCAGAACTCCAGCGCATGATTGTAACGGGGATTGCCTACACCGACGGTCCGATCGCAGTCCGCTATCCCCGCGGTAATGGCGTCGGGGCTCCGCTCATGGAAGAAGGCTGGGAACCGCTCCCCATTGGCAAAGCCGAAACCCTTCGTCACGGCGATGACTTGCTGATTCTGGGCTATGGCTCCATGGTTTATCCAGCCCTCCAAACGGCTGAGATTCTCAGCGAGCATGGTATTCAAGCCACGGTCGTGAATGCTCGCTTCGCCAAGCCCGTTGACGAAGAACTGATTCTTCCCCTGGCTGAGCGCATCGGTCGCGTCGTGACGATGGAAGAAGGCTGCATTATGGGGGGATTCGGTAGCGGCGTTGCCGAAGCGCTTCTCGATGCGCAAATCGCTGCCCAAGTCGTTCGCCTTGGAGTTCCTGATGTACTGGTGGATCATGCCACCGCCGACCAATCCAAAGCTACATTGGGCCTCACCCCCGCGCAAATGGCCACGACTATCCTAAGCAAGTTCAGTCTTGAGCAGGCAACTGTAGGCTTGCCAGCGTAGCCTTCTGCAGGGGCACACATATCTTTGGTTAGCGGGGGGCCTCCTCACCAAAAGCTGATCCCTTAGAGGATTAGTTTCCGAGAGAGGAAGTTTTAATACAGGCATATGTGTGTCCCTACCCTTCCTTGCTGGCGATCGCTCTCAATGCTACGTCCACTTCTCTGGGCGCATATCCCCAAGCAAATGCCTTGCGGCTATCTAAAGAAACGTCCTTAGGACGAGGGGCCGGAAGGGACACTGAGGACTGGAGGCAAGGCGTCAGGGCTGCGGGTGAAAAGTTGAAGGCGTCTGCGATCTTGAGGCCAAGTTCGTAGCGGTTGATGGACTGGGGACCGCCCAAGTGCAGGATGCCGGTAATCCCTTGCTCTAGAACTAGGCTAAGACCCTGAACCACGTCCGTGACTTCAACTGGCGTTCTGATTTCATCGGTGAAAAGAGTGAGGGGCTGGTCAGCGGCGATCGCGGCTAAAAATCCTTGTAGGAAGCAGTTTGCTGTTGGGGTGGCAGATCCATACAACAGAGGCAGCCGACAGATGGTGGCAGCAGGGTAGACCTCTAGAATGCGCGACTCTGCCGCTGCTTTTTGCTGGCCGTAGTGGTTAATCGGATTGGGAGCAGCCGTCTCAGTGTAGGGTGCCTGAGTGCCATCAAAGATCAAGTCTGTGGAGGTGAATAGAAAAGGAATCCCCACAGCTGCACAGCGTTCTGCCAGCTTCACAGCCCCGCTTACATTGACCTGATAGCTACCCTCTGGATCTTGCTGGCACTGGTTGACCTTAGAGACCGCCGCCGTGTGCAGAACCGCACTGGGATTGACCTGATCCCAACATACTTGCACCTCAGCCTCATCATTCAGGGCGAGATGCGAGACCGTTCCCGCTGAAATCGCGATTGGATGGGTGTGGTAGGTACCGTGAACTTGCCAGGTTGGGGCTAGCAACTGGCTGGCATGCCAGCCTAAAAAGCCACTTGCGCCTGTAACTAGCAGCGATCGCACAGACTCATTCTCCTGAATTACTGGACATGGCTAAGAATACGACTCTGAACAGTTTGGTTACGCACATTTCACTCGCTTAAAGAGAACAAGGCATAAGAAATAACCCCAAGAAGATGTCCTTAGTTTGAAGATACTTGGCGATAAACCGCAACTGGGGTACCTCCGGACAGCGCCGCTCAATGCTAAAGGAAAAATTGGTCAACCTGAAGGGAACAAGCTAAATTGAGCGAAGAATCCGGCCTTGGACAAGCACCCCCCATGAATTCTGATTCTGAGCCTAGAAATAGGAACGTCGCACCTACCAACAAAGCCTCCATCAGCGAAATCTCAGGTGAACAAGGAACTAATTTATCCGTAGGGGCCAACGGCAATCGATCAGCGCTGTCAGGTAAGGCTGGTAACACTCATCCATCGGCGACGGCAAACCCACTAACGACTGAGGCTTCAGCTGCGACCCATAATGGGCAAGAATCGCTGTCTAAGGAGGAGGATGCAGCGTTTGGACAACTTCCAGATACTGCACCACTCGGCCAATCTGGCAAGACACTACCAGCGACAGCCGTAGTTTTGGTCACTCTCTTAATCATGATTCTGGGGGTGAGCTTCAACCTGAGTTGGCTAACTCTGGTAGGGGCGCTCGTGTGCGTCGTTCTGTCATGGGGGATGATGTGGCCCTCGATTCAAGGCGTCCTGAGCGAATTTTCACCCCGACAACAGTCGTTACTAGTTGCAATTCCTGCCTTTGCGATCGGGGCATTTGGCGTAATGCGGGCAGTCGGCCTTAACCACGCTATCCAAGCATGGGGACGAACAGTTCGATGGGATGTCGTGGGAGCTTTGGGCGACTTCTTCGGCGCGTTCGGACAGATTTTGGTAGCAATGCTGGCCCTCTATGTAGCTTGGCGACAGTACATCATCTCGCGCGACCTGACAGTTCAGCAGAACCGGATTACTCAACAGCAAACCATCGATGCCTATTTTCAGGGCATCTCAGATTTAGTACTAGATGACGAAGGGCTTTTAGAAGACTGGCCCCAAGAGCGCATTATTGCTGAAGCTCGTACCGCCGCGATTTTGAGCAGCATTGATGCACCGGGTAAGGCCAAAATCATCCGTTTTTTATCGCGCTCTAAGCTTCTCACACCCCTACAGCGTGATAGTCACTTAGGTCGTCCTATTTTTGATGGGAGCGGCGGCTATGCCGAAGATCGCCAACACGGTATCCGCGTTATTGACCTGGGGGCCATGCTAGCAAAGGCGGATTTATCCAACGTCGACCTCCGCTGGACAGACTTAAGCGACGTCAATTTGATCCGCGCCCAGCTTACTTTCTGCGATCTGGTTCGGGCCAACTTCAGCCGCACTATTCTCTATCAAGCCAACTTATCGAGTGCCGATCTCATGGGTGCGCGCTTTTTTTATGGCTTGCTTGCGACCGCCTCGCCCCGAAGCCGCACCGAGCCTCCGAATTTCGTGACTGGTGAGCACACAGGAGCTGTCGTCGAAGGAGCAGATTTTTCAGGCGTCAAGCGTCTTTCGGAAGAGCAAAGACACTACTGCTGTTATTGGGGTGGTGAAAAAACCCGAGCCACCCTTCCAGGCGGGTGTGAGGGGATTCCAAATCGCCTGGAAGGGGCTTAGGGAGAGTGGATAGGTGGGTGGATAGGTAATGGGTAGCGGGTGGTGGGTACTGGGGAAAGGGGAAGGGGGAAAAGGGGTAATGGGTAGCGGGTAATGGGAAGACCAGTTAACCAATCACCGATTACCCATTACCAACTACCGGCCAAGAACCAAGAACCAAGAACCATCAACTGCTTTCCGAATTCCGAACTCCAAATTCACTGAAGGCCCTGTAAAGATTTGGTGGTGAGCGGAAACAAATCCACAGGGCGCCGTCATCCTGCAGGTAGGCTGTATTTGAATATTGCGAGAAGTATACGGGCTCATGGCAAAGAAAACATCCAAGCCAGGCACAGGGGCAACACAAACCCTTGAAAATAAGGGCCAACCAGAACTGTCTCGTAAGGAGCAGCGTAAGCAAGAACGCCAACGAGCTAAAGCTCGCCAAGAGGTGATTCAGTTCTGTAGTGGCGTCATCGTCTTATCGATATTCGCCGGGGTCGTGTTTAGCTTGATCGCGGAGCCTAAGCTTGGCATTGGTCTGGGAGGCGCGATCGCGGCTCTACTCCTGTCATTCAAGTTTCCCCGCTATGCCCTCTATGGCTTTATCTTCTATTTACCCTTCAGTGGGACCGTCACCTACGGAGTAGGGGGCGGTAGCGCTATTCTGCAGCTGGCTAAGGATGCCATCTTCTTCCCCGCACTAATCGGCGTCATCCTGTTCTGTCGAAAGTTCAAGCAACCGCTTATTCTGCCGCAGGCTATCAAGATCCCGCTTTTGATGTTTGTGACCTTTCTGGCGGCAGTCCTTTTGCTGGTAAATGGCTCTCAACAGCT
>JBCBJE010000121.1:0-9659 GCA_038523735.1 Cyanobacteria bacterium J06626_18
AAATTTTTAGTCGAAACATTCTCAGCAGTTTATGAAAAACACAATTATGCAGGAGTCGGTGATCTACCAGGACATTAAGGCTGAAGGCATACAAGAGGGACTTCAAGAAGGACTTCGGCAAGGACTGCAGCGAGGACTTCAGCAAAAAAGACAATTGATTCTACGACTATTGAATCGACAGGTTGGAACAGTCACAGCTGCTCTAGTCGAACAAGTAGAGTCTCTATCCTCAGAACAGTTGGAATCGCTCGGAGAGGCACTGTTGGACTTTAACGAGATGAGTGATCTCGCAAACTGGCTAGCTGACCACAAATAGACGTACCTATCTTCTGGATATATGGAATTTCTCGTTTCTACATTTGTGCCCTGAGCTACGATTCGCGATCGCCCGATTCCTAACAATGAGACATCAATTTGAACCGCACTGGTGTCTATGACTTTCTCGACTCTTAAATCAGGGCAGCTCACAATTGGAGCCAGCGATTTCGACGCGCGTCCGATGACTTACGTAGAAGACGGTCAGCGTCTCGGTTACGAACCGGATGTGGCACGCGCTGTCTGCGCCAAGCTAGGGCTACAGCCTGTATGGCTGAATCTGCCCATGATGGATTTCTACACAACACTACAGGCTAGAAAATGTGATGTGGTTTGGTTCAACCAAGCTATTACCGAAGAACGCCTGAGTCACAGCCGCTTTACGCGCCCCTATGGCCTTTTCAACGAAGCGATTATTGTGCGGGCTGATGGCAATATTCAATCAGCAGCCGATCTCAACGGACTGAAGCTGGGAGGGCTGGCAGATAGTACCAACCTCGAACTGGGCGAACGATTTGACGGTGTTGAGTTGGTTCCGTTTCCGGGAAGTGACCAAGTACTGCCTGAAATGTTGGCAGCGCTACGGGCGAAGAAAATTGATGCCTTGGTAGATGATGAATTGGTGCTGATTACAGCAGCTGAGGCCGACCCAACTCTGCAAGTTGCTTTCACGGTAGAAACCCAACATCGGTTTGCGATCGCCCTCCGCCCCAAAGACAACGCATTGCTCAGCGCCCTGAATCAAGCCCTCGATCAGCTTGAAGCCGATGGCACGCTGCAAAAGCTCTGGGAACAGTGGATTCCCTGGCGTCCCTTTCCCTTCGCCTAATCGGCATCAATCGCACCTTTCTTTGAATCCGTCATGCAGGATTTACAGGTTCAATCCACTCCTAGTCCCACTCCTGAGTTTACTGATGTGCCCACACTATTGGGCAAGCTGGTGGCTGAGTATCGCATTGCACCCTCTACCGCGATCGCCTACACCATCAAAGCGGGGCAGTACGTCCAAATCATTGATGTCGAAGGCACCCAGTGTTCTGACTTTCTGGCCTTTGCAGGCGACCACTATCAGGAAGAACTGGATAGCACCGTCACCCGTACCCTGCTGGGAATGGCAATGCCGCAAGCGGGGCTGCACAGCAAGTATTTTTCGCAGTCAATGCAGCCGTTGGTGGAAGTGATTCAGGACACCTGCGATCGCCACGACAGCTTTATGTTGGCCTGCACCAATAAGTACTACGAAGATGCGGGCTATTTCGACCATCCTAGCTGCAGCGACAACTTCAATCAGGTCTTGGCTCCCTACGGAATGGCATCGCGTCCAGGCTGGCCTGCCATCAACTTCTTTTTTGATACGGCGGTGGACGAAGGCGGTGCCATTAAGGCGGCTGAATCCTGGTCGCGTCCAGGGGACTATGTGCTGCTGAAGGCTCACCAGGACTTGCTCTGTGCCAGTTCTGCCTGTCCCGATGATATTGATCCTGTCAACGGCTGGCAGCCAACGCCTATCCATGTGCGAGTTTACGAGGCTGACGAGTCTTTCCCCAGAGCCATTGGACGGCGGGCTGCGAACGAACTGCCGCTACGCCTGACCCAGGACAGTGCCTTTACGCCAAAGGTGCGATCGCTGACTCAGAACTTGGTGGAATACAACGGCTTTTGGGTGCCGGTGAGCTATCCGCATCAAGGTGATCATGCCGAATATTGGGCACTGCGAGAGCGGGTAGCGCTGATGGATCTCTCGGCATTGCGGAAGTTTGAGGTAATTGGTCTTGATGCACTGGACCTGCTGCAGTGGACGTTTTCGCGCAATGTGGCTAAGTTGGCGATCGGCCAGTCTGCCTATGGCTGTTTGCTCAATCCCCACGGCGGCATTATCGACGACGGCATCGTCTTTCGTCTGGGAGAATCGGCCTATCGCTATGTCGGCAACTGCGACACCGATGGGCTTTGGCTGCAAGAAGTAGCAGAGAAAAAGAATTTCACCGTCGATGTTGAACCCAGCAGTCACCGCTGGCATAACCTGGCGCTCCAGGGACCTTATTCTCGGGATCTGCTGCGATCGCTCGTAGAAATCGACGATCAATGGGACGTTAATAGACTGAATGAGCTGAAATTCTTCCGCTTTGTCACCGGAATCGTCGGCGGTATTCCAGTGCTGTTGTCTCGCACCGGCTATACGGGCGAGCTAGGCTACGAGTTGTTTGTGCATCCCGGTCAAGGCGCCGAACTGTGGGATGTGTTAATGCAGGCAGGCAAAGCCTACGACCTTTTACCACTGGGAATGCAGGCTCTAGATCGCGCTCGCATTGAGGCGGGGTTACTCGCTGCTGGCCGAGAATTCAACGACCTGATTTCACCCTATCAAGCAGGGATTGGGTGGAGCGTGGGTATGAAAACCAAGACTGACTTTATCGGGCGCGCGGCCCTGGGAAAGCTACGGGAACGGCCTCCTTTTGTGGCAGTGGGGCTGACACTGGCAAGTAATGAGGTAGCGGATGGCGGCCAGTGTATCTATCCAGTGGGAGAACGCTGGCGGGTAGGTCACGTTACCAGCGGGACGTTTTCGCCTGTGTTGAATCGCAGTATTGCCCTAGCTCAGGTGGCTCCAGAATATACGCAATCTGGGCTCGAACTGGAGGTGGGCCTTATGGATGGACTGAAGCGTCGGGTTCGTGCTGAGGTGGGGCCGCTGTCACTGTACGATCCCAACAAGAGTCGGGTTAAATCTTAGGAGTTAGGGGCCCGTTACGAAAACAATCCGCCAATGAATTCAGCGATCGTTTCAAGAATTGTGGAGCCCACAGCTTCAGAAACGACCTCAACCGCTGTTTCTTGAGCGATAGAACTGACCATTTCATTCACGGGTTCAGCAGCTAACTCGGTAATTCCTGCAGTAGCAATATCGATTGCAATATCAGGAACTTTGTATCTCTGATCAGGTTGCATTGTCCAAAAGTTTTGACGTATACGTTGGTAACTACAGCGGGGAGTTCACAGATTCCTGACGTCGTGGCCTTTCAATCCTGGTGCAAACTGTGGGCTAAGATACGAGCATCCCGAGCTGAAACTTCACGGTGGTCACCAATATGGTTCAATCTCCTGCTAGGCTCTCGACGCTAAAGGAATTTCTGAAGTTGCCAGAAACAGAACCAGCTAGCGAGTTTGTTGATGGGATTGTCACGCAAAAGCCCATGCCGCAGGGAAAATATAGCCGCCTTCAGCGTCGGTTTTTGGACTGTATCAACGATGCAACTGACGGCACTGCGGAAGCCTTTCCGGAGCTACGCTGTACCTTCGGCGGACGTTCTATTGTTCCAGATGTGGCCGTTTTCCTGCAGCAGCGCATCCCCATTGACGCGATAGGAGATATGGCAAATGTCTTTTTGGTGTGTCCTGATTGGACTATCGCGATCTTGTCGCCCGGTCAAAGCGTTACGCGAGTCACTGACAACATCTTGCATTGCTTAGAGCATAAGGCTGCTATGGGCTGGTTAGTCGATCCAGCCGAGCGATCAATCTTGGTTTACCCCAAAGCACAACAGCCAAGACTGTATGGTGGCTTATCTAGTCTGCCTGTACCTGAATTTGCCGCGAATCTGAGCTTGACCGCTGATCAGGTGTTTGGCTGGCTGCGCGCAGGTAGTTAGTTACGGCTATAGTCATGACAAAAACCGAACTCACTTCAGTTCTAGCCTCAGATAGGCTACAGATAAATCCCCTCAACTACTTTCTGTGGGACTTTGCTGGGGTGGATGGATTGCAGACCGCGATCGCCCTTTTCACACCCAACATTTCCCGCATTGCCCCCTTCCAATCATTAACAACGGAGTTTAATCAGCAGCCCTGTTCAGTACTACGACTGTGTGAGAACAACTTTCGGGTTGCACTGTCAGAGGAAACTTCATTTGACCAAGCGGTTGCCGCGCTGGGACTAAACGTTTGGGTGAAGCCTTGCCCTGCAACAATCTTGATACTGCCCACTGATTCGGGTCTGAAACGGTTGACTGAAATTGCGACGGCCAAACCTATCTATACATTGAAGCCGTTTCCGTGCGATCGCGCGGTGCCTGCTCGGATTAATGGCTTGGCGATTCTGGCTTGGCATCATCGCTGGCAGGAGCGCCTAAGGCTGGAAATTCAAACAGCAGCAGCTAGCGTCGATACAATTCAAACAGCGTTTTCATTGGTTGCGTGATTTAGGTTTGCCCCACGATTTGGGATTCGCTGCAATGTAAGCTCGTGTGCGTTCCAATTCTGCTTGGCTGCGAATGATGCGATCGTGGTAGTCGCGCTGCCATACGCGGATGCCTTTGGTCTTCCGTAAACGATTGATTTGCCGGGTGGATACGGATTTGTAATTGCCGACGATCGCGCCCAATGATTTCGGTTTGGGGCCGTTGGGACGGGTGGGGCGACCGGTTGGTGGTGTGGGCGATCGTCGGGGCGACGCATTTTGTGGATAACGGATTGGATTATCCGATCGTTGGGGCGACGCATTTTGTGAATAACGGATTGGATTATCCGATCGTAGGGGCGACGCATTTTGTGGATAACGGATTGGATTATCCAGTGGATTTGTGCCAAAATGTGTCGCCCCTACCGTGCGTATTGCGTGGTTGTTGGCATCATGGTTTACGCGATTGCCCCCGATAACCAAAACCCCGTGCATGTGATCCGGCATCATCACAAACGCATCCAATTTCAATCCTGGAAAATGTTGGGGTAACCGTTGCCAATGGGCCTGCGCTGCCAATCCCGTAGCGCTCAAAATCATTTGCCCATCCTGTACTCACCCAACAGGTGCTGACGCTGGTACGTGCAAATCGTCACGAAGTAAAAACCGCAGGCTGTGTAGTCGTATCCCTGCAAACGATGTGAACAGCGATGATGACGTTTGGGATCGTAGGGCATGGGATCGTCGATAGATGCAGTTTCACCATTAGGTTGCCCACGGTGAGACGTGGGTATTGGCGCGATCGCGGCAACAGCCTGCCCAACACATTCCCCAAATTTTTGATATTTCCTCGCTTATTGGTTAATCCCAAGACAATTTCGGTGCAAAGGCCCCGCTAGTATCGAACGCATTGACAAACATCCGGCACATTCCCTCCTCAATGGCCTATCCCGATCTCAAACCCCTGCCTCCAGAACTCGAATCCCTGCAAACCTCCCTCCAAGACCAAGGCGTGAAATATGCCATGGCCAGCTTCGTTGACATCCACGGCATGTGCAAGGGTAAGGTCGTCCCTCTGAGCCACTTTGATCGCATGATGCAAGGCTCAGAACTCTTCACTGGTGCCGCCTTGGATGGCGTTCCGCAAGAAATTAATGATGACGAAGTGGGCACTATGCCCGACCCCAACAGCGCCACCGTATTGCCTTGGAACTCGGAAATTGTTTGGTTTGCCAGTGACCTGCACCTGTCAGGACAGCCCTTCGAAGCCTGCTGCCGCACCATTCTGAAAAACACCTTGAAGCAAGCAGCAGACATGGGCTACCGCTTCAACCTGGGCATTGAAACCGAGTTTTTCATCTTCAAAGAAACGGAGCACGGCTTTGTTCCGGTGAGCGATCGCGACACTCTTCCCAAAGCTGCCTATGCCTTACCGACCGTGCTGGACAATTACAAAATCCTGGACACCATTGTCAGCGCCATGAATAGCCTGGGGTGGGATGTGTATTCCTTTGACCACGAGGATGCTCAGGGCCAGTTTGAGACCGACTTCACCTACTGCGATGCGCTGAAGATGGCCGATCGCCTGACCTTCTTCCGATTCATGGTGAAAGAGCTGGCCCGCGAACAGGGCTACTTCGCTAGCTTCATGCCCAAACCCTACGCTGATCAAACTGGCAGCGGTGCCCACTACAACATGTCCCTCGCCGATTTAGAAACAGGTGCCAACCTGTTTGAAGATCCGAGTGACGCCTGTGGCCTTTCCCAGCTGGGCTATCAGTTCATCGCTGGGGTGCTAAAACATGCCAAAGCGATCGTGGCCGTCACTTGCCCCACTGTGAACAGCTATAAGCGCCTAGTTCGCAAAGGCAGCATGTCAGGCTTTACCTGGGCTCCGGTATACGTCTGCTACGGCAACAACAACCGCACCAATATGTTGCGCATCCCCATGGGCGGCGGGCGCGTGGAATGTCGAGCAGCGGATATTTCCACCAATCTGTATCTAGGAGCCGCCATGATTCTGGCAGCAGGATTAGAAGGCATCCGCGAAAGCCTCGACCCCGGTGCCCCTCACACCGAAAACATGTACACCTACTCCCTGGATGAACTGCAGGTGATGGGCATTGATACCTTGCCGCGAACCCTGGGCGAAGCGATCGCCGCCTTTGCCGCCGACCCCCTCAGTAAAACCGTCATGGGACCCCTCATGTACAAAGCGTACGTGGACTACAAAACCCAGGAGTGGGAGGAATACCACTGCCACGTTTCCGACTGGGAAATCCAGCGCTATCTGAAGTTTTTCTAAGGAGTCCCCAACCTATGCCCTCTCGCATTGCCATCATCGGCGCTGGCCCCTGCGGCCTCTCTCAACTACATGCTTTTGAACAAGCCCGCCTCAAAGGAGCCGACATCCCTGAGATTGTTTGCTTTGAAAAACAGTCCGGCTGGGGAGGCTTGTGGAACTTTACTTGGCGCACGGGCTTGGATGAGCATGGTGAACCCGTGCATGGCAGCATGTATCGCTACCTGTGGTCCAATGGGCCGAAAGAGTGCTTGGAATTTGCCGACTACACCTTTGACGAGCACTTTGGGCAACCAATTCCCTCGTTTCCGCCCCGCGAAGTGCTCTACGACTACATCACGGGTCGGGCCAAGAAGTCAAACCTGGAACGCTACATCCGCTTCAGCACGCCGGTACGCTACGTCGAGTATGTGGCAGCTACCGACACCTTTCGCGTCCGCTTCCAAGATCTGCAGACGGATCAAGAGCAAACCGAGGAGTTTGACTACGTTATCGTCAGCACTGGGCATTTCTCTGTGCCCAACATGCCATTCTTTAAGGGAATTGATCGCTTTCCAGGGCACGTACTCCATAGTCATGATTTCCGTGAAGCCTGTGAGTTTACGGGTAAAGATTTGCTAGTGGTGGGCAGCAGCTACTCCGCTGAAGATATTGCCCTGCAGAGCCATAAGTATGGAGCACGCTCCGTCACCATCAGCTACCGTACTGCCCCCATGGGCTTCGACTGGCCTGAGGGCATGACTGAAGTTCCCCTACTAACTCATCTGGAGGGGCGAACTGCACATTTTAAGGATGGCAGTAGCAAGGCGGTGGATGCGATCGTGCTCTGTGTAGGCTATCAGCATCATTTCCCCTTCCTAGAAGACAGCCTGCGCCTCAAAACCAAGAACCGCCTCTATCCTGGCTCCCTCTATAAGGGCATTTTTTGGCAGCCCAATCCCAAGCTCATGTATCTGGGCATGCAGGACCAGTTCTACACCTTCAGCATGTTTGACGTGCAGGCTTGGTACGCTCGCGATGTGGTGTTGGGCCAGATCGCCTTACCGGACGTAGCTGCCAGAGCTGAAAACATCACCCTTTGGCAACAGCGTGAAGAAGCGCTACAGGATACGTTTGAGCAAATCGATTACCAGAAGGACTACATCGTGGACCTTGCCAACTGTGTGGACTACGCGCCCTGCGATTGGGATATGACGACGGCGCTATTCAAGGAGTGGGAACACGATAAGGAACACAGCATCTTGGGCTATCGCGATAAGGCGTTTACGTCGCCCTGCACAGGAACGAAGGCCCCAACACATCACACACCCTGGATTGAAGCGATGGATGATTCGATGGCGTGTTTTTTGGCGAAGCCAACGGTGGAGGTCGCGTAATTAGACTCCGTACGAGTTCATACTGCTGAAAATGCTATCAGTGATTTATTTGAACCGTGCTGGTGAACAAACTTCTCGCATCTGGATAGTATACGGAAGGTTTCTCGCGAGTTTCATTACCGGGATAGATATGCCGACAGTTTCCGTGTAGCATCCCTGAGAGGGTAGATACGCGAAAACTGTTTCTCTGTAAGGTTGTTAGGTGCTGTTATCCACAAGGAGAGAAGATGCAGCCTTGGAGACTGCGACGTGCTGAACTGACAGATGCGCCAGCGTTTGCAAGCTGCGTCAACGCGGCCTACCGCCACTATATTCCACGGATAGGGAAGCCGCCCGGTCCCATGCTTGCCGACTATACAGAGGAAATTATCCATCATCAGGTTTGGGTGGTGGAATCGGGGCAGCAGATTATTGGGGGACTTGTCCTCATTGCTGAAGAAGACGCTCTGTTGCTGGACAACATTGCCGTGCCTCCGGATCATCAGGGTCGTAGGATTGGCCGAGCACTGCCGGAACTGGCCAATACCGAAGCGTTGTCCCAAGGCCATAG
Organism: Cyanobacteria bacterium J06626_18; assembly: GCA_038523735.1. Classification (GTDB taxonomy): domain Bacteria; phylum Cyanobacteriota; class Cyanobacteriia; order Phormidesmidales; family Phormidesmidaceae; genus SIO1E4. The sequence goes on from JBCBJE010000121.1 coordinate 8,721, forward strand.
TGAGCTACGGCTCTACACGCACGAAACGATGACGGAAAATATTGCTCTGTATACCCGGAGTGGCTGGGTCGCAACGCATCGTGGCTATCAGGATGGCTATGCGCGTGTTTTCATGCACAAACGACTCTTGTCCTCGGACGGATTAGAAAAGGAAAATGGGGACAGAACTTGAATTAGAACTGGCAAGAGCCCAACAACAGCTTGGAGCAGACGGCCCGCAGCGTACGTTTTTTCGCGATTCCTGACGTTGTCCAGTGGGCCACTGCTCAAGCTCAACGTTAAACACTTTTATTTTTCAGGTAATCACGCTCTTCAAATTGGGTGAGATCGCAATCCTCCCTTCCCAAAAATCACAATCACACCCACACCCAAAATAGCGATCGCTCCCACCTTTCCGTTAGAACGTAGATTCCTTATCGAGCCCGTCGCGATCGTGCCCATATACCCCTTGCCACTCTTCGAAAAGTCAGTGCCTGCTGAGAGAGAACAACGATGACACTGTAACGGCTACTGTATTCTCAGCTACGCTACTTATAGGATTGATCAGAATTTGCAGAAATAATGCGCTCCAACATTGATCCTGAAAAGATAGAGCAACTTATGAGCCTCTTGGGTCGAGAAGCTCGGGGCTCCGGCCGTATCTACTTTACAGGCGGTGCGAGTGCTCTACTGATCGGATGGCGTAGTTCTACCGTCGATATCGATATCCGCTTGGATCCTGAACCTCTAGGAATTTTCCAAGCCATTGCCAAACTCAAACAAGAATTGAATATCAATATTGAATTAGCTTCGCCACAGGATTTTTTACCGCCGCTTCCAGGATGGCATAACAGAAGTGTGTTTATCGGCAAGCGTGGTCAAATTTCGTTCTACCACTATGATTTCACAGCACAAGCACTCTCCAAGCTATCCAGGGGATATGACCGTGACATCAATGAT
>JBCBJE010000122.1:0-9602 GCA_038523735.1 Cyanobacteria bacterium J06626_18
CCCCCTACCCCCTACCCCATCACTCCCCTACTCCCTCCTAGCTAGACTACCCATTACCTCCTTCCCCTCAATTCAACAGTTGAAAGCTTGAACCAATCTCTGTAAACGTATTGTCATAGTCTTGAGAGAGGGTTGCAGGAGCACTCAGAGTTATCACGTACATGCTGCTTTCTACTGGCACTAAATACTGCGTAATTGCCACATCCAGCAGTTCACCTGCAACGCCGGGCAGCTGCGTTGTGTACTTGATTTCGGCGGCATCCATGTTGGCTATCGTCAACTGGCGATCGGTGATAGGAGTCTCTGGAACAGCCATAGCAGCTACCTGAACCAGACTGATTTCCAAGAGTGTATCCAATGGGAAGACTAGGCCGACATCAAGCTTCAAGACATTAACGCCCGTCGGTAACCCTGCATTGAGCGATGCGGGCGAAACATCTAAGCCATAAAGCTTAATTCCTTGAGTAGCCAGGGTTCTGAGCAGATCACCAGAAATGAAGTCGGCGTTCGGATTCAATTCATTATTCAGCTCAACAAGATTACCGATGGTGTCTGGATCAACATCAATTTGAACCCACTCAGGCGGCAGGGCGATCGCAAAACCATCTTCAGGCACGCTGTAGAGGACCCAGCCATTGTCCAAGGTCGAGGAGGTCACTGTGGGGGCAGTGGGTGATGCAGAGTCAGCAGGTGTTGTGTCGGCCAGTTCAACAGCGGTCGTTGTCCGCGAAGGTACCCCTGCATCAGCTGTTGAGTCGGGCATTAGCTGTCGTGTCGAAACTGCCGAGGCAACCGCGCTGTGTGTAGTGCTAAAGCTCACTGTCAACAGTGTCGACAAAATTCCAAACGAGGCCCAGCGTTGTAATTTACAAGATGTCATAGCGGTTATTCTCCTGCAGTCAAGTACTTATAGACCTTCTATCCACTCCATATTGGGCGATGCGAAACAGCAACTGCAAGCGCTAAGGCCGCAAGTGTTCTAACCTCGACGCCACACCGAGGCGAGAAGCGTTTTAGTATTGCAGACAGCGCGACAGAGTAAGGGGGCTTATGGGAATTCCAACAGCGACAGACAGGTTAACAGGATGGTTGAAGAGGGGGAAGCGCTTTGTCCAAACGTGGTGGCGATTGCTGCTGCTACTCGTATCGCTAGTCATTGTGTCAGGCTGCTCTTTACCTCGGGTCAGTGCCGAAGACCGCCTCTTCCTGCCGCTACAGATTGAGCTTTTGGATGTGGCAACGCTACCTAAGCAAACCTTTGCCGATACGCCTGTCGGTGGGCTGTCGGCGATTACTTACGATCGCACACGTAATGTTTTTTACGTACTTTCCGACGATCGTGGGGGGCTCGCTGCGCCTCGTTTTTATACGTTCGAAATGGCTACCAACACGGCCACTGAAAACCCAACTATTGACTCTGTCCAGATCATCGATCGCACTTTCTTGAAGGATCGAGACGGTGCCGTATATGACCGCGATCGCCTTGACCCTGAAGGCATGGTGCTCTCGCCTCGGTCTTCGCTTTTCATCTCTAGTGAAGGCGTTACTGCAACCAATAGTCCACCTGTCCTCAACGAATATGACCTGCAGAGTGGTGTGCTCAAAACAGAATTCCGTATTCCCAATCGTTACCTGTCGGCCCCACCTACCGAGGGAGAGATTCCGGTTGCATCTGATACTCCTCAGGGCATCCGTGATAATCAAGGATTCGAGGCTTTGACGATAAACCCAACTTCTAGCAATGGGGAATTCGAGCCGTTTCGTGTGTTTATGGCGACCGAATCTGCCTTAGCGCAAGATTTTGACGAAGATCCAGCCATTCCCCTCACCAATCGCTTTTTGCACTACCTGATTGCGCCCAATCAATCCACTCTGATTTCCGAACATGCCTATCCGCTCAGCCTTGAACCACTGGGAGCCGTCAGTAATGGCCTGACCGAACTTCTTGCAATTGACCAAGGCGGTCATTTTCTTGCGCTAGAGCGGGTTTACGGCATTCGCGGGTTTGAAATTAAGCTGTTTCAGCTAGCGACCGGCGGCGCTACCGATATCTCGACCCTCGACCCAATTCCTTCACTAGACGGTATCAACCCCATTCGCAAGGAACTGCTGCTAGATTTCGCTACTTTAGCGATTCCGGTTGATGCGATCGACAATCTTGAGGGGATGACCTTCGGCCCTCCTTTACCCGATGGTTCCGCCAGTCTATGGCTCATCAGCGATGATAATTTTGCTGAGGACCAGACAACTCAGGTTTGGTTATTCAGGTTGATGGCGGAACCGTAAGGAGGTTGTTGGTTGTTGGTTCTTCGCTCCTGATTCTTGATTGACAGTTAATGGTTGGTTATTCATTGGTGGTTGATGGTTAAGTTGGGGCGAGGCACTTGGAGCGTCGAGTTTCGGTGTGTAGTAAGCACACCGGCCAAATGCCTTGCCCTTACTGAATTTTGCTCATCCACCACTGACCACCCATTACCCATTACCCTTCCACCCTTGTACCCTTGCACTCCACTACCCCTCTACCCCACCACCCCATTACCCTCAGCGGGTTACTTTTTCGAGAAATTGTTTAAGGGGGACACTAACCTGATACATTTAGCGAGTATCAGCGTAGTGTTTGATTGATTGACATGAGAGTCTTAGTCATTGGCGGCGACGGTTATTGTGGTTGGGCAACAGCCCTTCATTTGTCCAATCAAGGCCACGAGGTCGGCATTTTGGATAGTTTGGTGCGGCGCCATTGGGATGCTCAGATTTGCGTTAACACGCTGACCCCCATTGCGCCTATTCAGACTCGACTGCAGCGTTGGAAAGATTTGACGGGCAAGCACATTGACCTTTTTGTTGGGGATCTCAACGATTATCCCTTCCTTGAAAAGGCCATGCTGCAGTTTCAGCCTGAGGCGGTGGTTCATTTTGGTGAGCAGCGTTCAGCTCCCTTCTCAATGATTGATCGTGAGCGAGCAGTGATGACGCAGGCTAACAACGTCATCGGTACATTGAACCTGCTGTACGCGCTGCGCGATCACTTCCCTGAGTGTCACTTAGTGAAGCTAGGCACGATGGGTGAGTATGGTACGCCCAACATCGACATCGAGGAAGGCTACATCACAATTGAGCACAATGGTCGTAAAGATACCCTGCCTTATCCCAAGCAGCCAGGTTCTTTCTACCACCTCTCCAAGGTGCATGATTCGCACAATATTCACTTTGCCTGCAAGATTTGGGGCCTACGCGCTACTGACTTGAACCAGGGCGTGGTGTACGGGGTTCTGACCGAAGAGACCGGCATGGATGAGCTGCTAATCAACCGTTTGGATTACGACGGTGTGTTTGGTACGGCGCTCAACCGGTTCTGTACTCAAGCTGCTGTTGGGCATCCTCTAACGGTCTATGGCAAAGGTGGTCAGACGCGGGCCTTCTTGGATATTCGAGATACGGTGCGGTGTGTGGAAATCGCGATCGCTAATCCCGCTAATGCGGGCGAATTCCGTGTCTTCAACCAGTTCACCGAAATGTTCAACGTCGGTGACCTGGCAATGATGGTGAAGAAGGCAGGAACCACGTTAGGCATGGATGTGGAAATCAGCCATCTCGAAAATCCTCGCGTTGAGTCAGAAGAGCATTACTTCAACGCCAAAAACACTAATCTGTTGGAGTTGGGGCTGCAGCCTCACTACTTATCAGATTCCTTGCTGGACTCGCTCTTGAACTTTGCCGTGAAGTACAAGGGCCGGGTTGATAAGGAGCAGATTCTGCCCAAGGTCAAGTGGCGTCGCTAGCGATCGCCGCTAACGCTTGCCAGACAGTGGGAGTGAAGCAGCAAACCAGACTTGTCCGAGTGCTGTCCTCTACTCGCAAGTGAGAACTCACATCCCACGTTGTGTCTGTTTCTGTTTGACGCTAAGCCTCTTTGCCCACTGTCCCAATGCGAATTGCCCTTTTTACTGAAACGTTTTTGCCCAAGGTTGATGGTATTGTCACCCGCCTGAAACACACCGTGGAGCATCTCCAGCGTTTGGGAGACGATGTTTTGGTGTTTTCGCCAGATGGTGGACTGACAGAGTACAAAGGTGCACGAATTCATGGGGTTTCGGGGCTGGCGTTTCCACTGTATCCGGAGTTGAAGCTGGCACTCCCACGGCCCTCGATTGGGGAAGCGCTAGAGCAGTTTCAGCCGGATTTAATTCACATCGTCAATCCAGCCGTATTGGGGCTAGCCGGATTGTTCTATGCTAAGACGCTGGATATTCCCCTAATTGCTTCTTACCACACCCATTTGCCCAAGTATCTCGAGCACTACGGTCTGGGCGTTCTAGAAGGGCTCATGTGGGAGCTGATCAAGGCAGTCCACAACCAAGCGCGGCTGAACCTGGTTACGTCCACAGCGATGCAGGCAGAACTATCAGAACACGGCGTGGAGCGGACTCGTGTTTGGCAGCGAGGCGTGGATACCGAACTGTTTCGTCCTGAATTGGCTAGCCGGGAGATGCGCGATCGCCTTTCACAAGGGCATCCTGATACTCCTATTCTGCTCTATATCGGTCGCCTTTCGGCAGAGAAAGAGGTGGACCGCATCAAGCCTGTTTTACAGGCGATTCCGAATGCTCGACTGGCCCTCGTAGGCGATGGTCCTCATCGGGAAGAGTTAGAAAAGCATTTTGCTGATACGCCCACTCATTTTGTGGGTTATTTGGCTGGCGAAGAGCTTGCATCTGCCTATGCGTCGGCTGACGCCTTTGTGTTCCCCTCACGAACCGAAACTTTGGGGCTAGTCCTGCTTGAAGCAATGGCTGCAGGGTGCCCAGTGGTGGCGGCGAATTCGGGGGGCATTCCCGATATTGTGACGAATGGTGAGAACGGCTTTCTGTTTGATCCAAAGGATGACCAAGGCGCGATCGCGGCGACCCAACGCATTTTTGACCGGGGAGCTGAGCGCGAATTGATGAGTCGTAATGCCCGCATCGAAGCCGAAAAGTGGGGTTGGAACGCCGCTACGCGTCAGTTACAGCAGTTCTACGATGAAGTTTTGGCGGCCACATCGATGCCGTTTGCCGCATAACGCAAAAGATATTTCACAATCCACGCAACCTCGTAAGGGCGAGAGGCCCATCGCCCCTACCGTTAATGTAAAATCACCACCAGGCAATTTCTTCGATGTAACAAAACCGATCTGCTTCCGCAGAGGGACGTAGGGGCGGGTCTTCAGTCGATCTCGCTGAGTATTGACCCACCCCGCCCTGCAGGCACCCCTCCCAAGAGGGGAAGCGTTAGCCGATGATCAGGTCAATGGCAGACACATCGCTAGCGATATTGAAATCACTGCCGTCAAAGAACAGCTCCGATCCAAAATCACCGGCAGTCGTTGACCCTGTAGACGTCGGCGTGAAGCTAGAGACATCCTCATCCCGACCAAACAGACCCTCGACATTGAAGGCTCCTGTGGTGGAGAGGAAGAGTTCATCGCCGCGCATCGAAACTGCATCCACATCCTCGCCGTTTTGGTTCAGCCGGACATCGCTGCCATCAAAGAAGAGCGAGAAGGAGCCGCTGGTATCAGCGCCCAAAGAGGTGGCCTCAAAGCGCAGCAAATCTTCATCGCGCGGCCCCTGAATGCCATCTATGCTGGGCGTTCCTTGGGTCGAGATGAGTAGGCTACCGTCTGGTAGCCGCGTCAGCGCATCCACGTCTTCATTGTTGGTCGTTAAGCCGACATCACTGCCGTCAAAGATCAGTTCAAACGTGCCAGCCGTATTGTCTGCACCCAACGAATCGGCAGTGAACTGCACGATGTCCGAATCATCCACCTGACCGAGACCCTCAATCGTGACTGGGCTGTCAAACGACATCAGAATCGTGCTTTCGCCAACAATGTCGAACGCATCGATATCAACGTTATCAAGCCCCACATTAGAACCATCAAAAAAGGTGCTGAAGCCACCCGCCCCATCAAACAAGACAATGTCTTCAGCATTGCCGACGGTCGTATCAGCGTCCGGACTGAAGAAAAAGGCGTTCTCATTCTGTGCGGTGCTGGATAGGTTCAACCCGATGAGCAGCGGATCGTGGTCCGAAGCAGCAAAGAGATTGTCGTCATAGAACCGGGAATCGTTAAAGCTCTCGTCATAGTTCAAGAGGTCGGGCTCGTCGGCATTGATGTGCCATTCTGCCACCCCAGTCACCTGGCTGGTGAGCGCGTCAGTACCTAGCGCGTGGTCAAGCGATCCCCGCTGACCGTCGAAGACGAAGCTGTAAGCCTCATCTTGACCGCCGGGGGCAAAGCCATCAATTAGGTCATTGAAGGACTCGCCATTGGCCCCAGTTTCGATCGCATCTACCGGATCTTCTTGAGCATAGGCGTTTAGGTCACCGATAATAAGGAAGTCAGGATCCGCTACTATGCCGTCGGCGTAGCCACTGGCCGAGGTATCGGTCAACCATTCCACCAGTTCTTGTCCGGCATCGGCCCGCACCTGATTCCAGAACCCTTGACCATCGCCCTGGTTATAGTTGGGATCGGCAATTACCGCATCGATATCAGCCTGGGTAAATCCGGTCTCACCGCCATCGAGGACTTCCTGAGCTGCTTCGACCACATCTACAAGGTTGCTGTCGCCCTTGGACTTGAAGTGGTTGACCGCGACGGTGAACTCCTCACCATTCGCATCTTGGAAAGTAGCAGCCACAGCGGGGCGGTTGCGCTGGAAGTCACCCACGCGATCGCCCGAAGGTACAAAGGGATTGAGCACATCAGCTAGTGCAAAAGTTGGGGCTGCCGAACTTTCTTCAAAAATGAGGACATCCGAAGTGACCACCGAAACCGCATCCGTCTTATGGATAAGGCCGGTGGTAATCGCGTCGGTCCCGATGAAATCGCCGCTGCCGGTGGGGTCAACGAAGTCATAAACATCAGCGCCCAAGAAATCGTTGAGTTCATCGACTAGGGTGCTGATAGCGATCGTGCCGTTGTTCTCGATTTCCTGCAGACCAACGACATCCGCATCCAGTTCAGCCAGTGCTGCGACCAGTTTGTCCGTTTGGCGCTCCAGTTCGCTGGCAGAGTCGGCACCCCGAGGATCGAGTGTGCCGCTAGGCCCCGTGCCCGCACCCGATTCATCAATCGTGGTGAAGTAGTTCAGCACGTTGAAGCTAGCAACCTGCAGATCACCGCCAACCTCAGGTGCTGAGGCCGGACGCGAGCCCTCGTTCGTTGCGGGGTCCAGCCCAATGGTGTTGTCCACAACCAGCCGATATTCGCCGAAGCCAAAGCTCAAGACACCTTCAACGGAGGTGGTCAGCTCAGACCCTAGACGGACAGTAGGCCCAACTTCAGTGAAGGTATCCTCCGCATCCAGAATGCCGTCACCGTCATCCCCCACGTTGGCAGGCAGGTAGGGAAACTCAGTGGGATTCTGAGAACCGTTGCCGTCATCTAGCAGGAGACGCTCATTGCTGTTTTGGGCAATCAGCGCCTGGATCTCAGGCTGTTGCGTGTTGGGATCCAAGATTTGGGTGGGCTGGGTTTGGATGCCCTCAGCGACGGTAATCTCGCCAAAGCGATCGAGGTTGAAGTTTTCAATCACCACTAGCGGATCAGCACCCGAGGATACTAGCTCAAAGCGCATGCCCTCAAACGCTTCTAGGTCGGCTTGAGCCAGACCCGGTAGCGAAATCTGAACTGCCGCAGGCAACGGATTGATTGCGCTGGGATTTTCAACCGCGACCTCGGACGCTGTGATTTGGGTCAGGCCGAAGAACTCCGTGACGCCTCCGGTTACCTCAGCGGCGTTGCCAACCACTACTGTAGGCGCTGAATCGGTAAAGACGAAAATGCCTTCGGAGGTAGCATCGCTGTTGTCGACTTCGGTGCCGGGAGTCTGGAGGAAGAAGCCATTAGACAACACCTTAGTGACGATACCTGTGGTCAAGACTTCAGTTCCGACCAAAGGTGAAGCATCGCCCGCACCTTGAATTTCAGCAATGGGGGTCGGTTCAACCGGGGGCAGGCTTTCATTGGAGGTACCGGGGGTATCGGCCAAGAAATCGCCAAACGCTAGCTGCTGGAAAGCACCCGTACCATCCATCTCACGAGCCACACCTGCGGGTGTAAAAGAGCCACTGGGGCCAATTACTGTGGTGCTGTAAGAAGCATCGGCATCGCCGTCCCCATTAATGAGGGAAACGCTATCAATTACCGTGCCAATCGAGGCATCTAGTGTCCCGTCATTATCGGCATCTAAATCCGCACCTGGCGTTCCCGTGAAGCCATCTACTAGCAGGAAGGTAGAAGGTGAACCAAAGAAGTCGAACTCAGCCAGGAAATCATTGGCTTCTGTCACCGCCTGGGGAATCTCATTAGCAATGCCAGGATTGGCGACCAGCAGCAGGCCATCCTCATCAATGGTTGAACCCGTTAGGTCAAAGGCAAAGTCAACTTGGCCAGGTTCAAACTCACCGGAAAGGACGACCAGGGAAACCCCATCGAGGGAGGTACCGTCAGCCCCGAAGATCTCGACAAAGTTGCTGTCGTCGTCGGAACCACCGGGGGACGAAATGCGCAGTTCGTTAATCGCGAGGTCAGGCGCACCACCGCCACCACCATTGGCGGTACCAGGCGTACCGAGGTCACCATCGCCAAAGGATGTGGTTGCTTCGCTCCAGTTTGCCCCTATAGTGTTGTCTGCCGCCGGGTCGCTGAGGGACATCGAAGCCCCGTTGGGATCTGGGAAGTTAGGACCACCGTCATACTCCACGCGATCAATTTCGGTGCCGGAGGGGGCTACCAACACAACCTCATCGGCTCCGTTGGCGAGGATAAAGCCGCTGTATTCGTAGTCAGCAGTGAAGCCCCCGTTCGTTGCTGAGTCGGCGTTGTTGCTCAGCACCAGGAACCCACCCGCTGGCACAATCAGAGGTCCGCCATTGTTGATGACGTGGGAATCGGTATCGTTGTCTTGAATCGTCCAGCCGTTGATATCGATGTCGCTGGTTGTGGTGTTGGTCACCTCGAACCACTCACCGTTTGAGTCGCTAACGGCGGCAGGGTTTTGCAGAATTTCGTTGATGACGATGTCACCGGGCTGAACGGATGAAGAGCTGCCTGAGTCGCCGGTAATTTGAATGTTGTCAACGGCAATGTCTTCGTCGCCCGCGTTCAGATTGAAGGTGAGGACCAGGTCCAGCGAGGAACCAGTGCCCGCGATCGCACTTGAGAAAGACGCAAACGTGCTGGTCAGCGTGCTCCCATCGCCCGTGCCATCAAAATCAGTATCTTGCAGTGGCGCACTGTTGAAGGTGCTACCGTCGTTCTCGAATGCGAGTAAGTTTTGGAAGCCCCCGCCGTCGATTTGGTATTGAACCAGCACATTATCCGGTGTATCCCAGTCTTCATTGCCGTCACTCGCATCGTCCTCAGCAAACAGTGCACTGAAGCTGAGATTGGTGAAGTCAGTAATGTCAATACCGAAGAATGAAAGCGTCTGCGTCGACGACGCTCCCTCGCCATCAATGTCTTGGGCAGCAAAGTGAAAACTACCATCAGGATTCGAGACGACGTAGCTAGAGGTGACGTTGCTACCGTCGGTGCGGGTAAAAAAGTCGGC
>JBCBJE010000123.1:0-9595 GCA_038523735.1 Cyanobacteria bacterium J06626_18
CAAAGACTCAGGTACTTGAGTGAGTTTTCAATAAAGTAGCCTACACAGGTTTGAGGAGTCTTTCGGCACCATTGACGCGCAATTATCACAGGGCATGATGCTGAGCTCAAACTATGTGTTTCTGGCGTTCCGATTACCGGCTCTTGCAGTATCCAAACAGAACAGCTTTTGATAGTGTGTTGTACGTCGCGATCGCCCAATGTTGATTGAGGCTGCTCTTACAACATCGCATGTACCTTTGAATATCAGGTAAATTTTGCCGTAGATAAAGCGTCTGCTGGCTTGTTTTTTTGCCAATTAGCAAGCGTTTCTTTGATGAATATGCCAACGCCTCATATCGACTCGCATTGGATGGATCACGCACCTCGTTTAGACGATCCTGCAAAGCAAAGTGGGTAGCAAAAAGTTTTGAGCCTATTGGGTATGAGGTGCTTTTCATGTGGGTGGCTTATCTACTGGTCTGAATTTTCTGCACAGTAGTCAACATCTATTCAACACATATGCAACTCCAAATTACCGATGCGTACACCGTCAATCCTAAGATTTTGGCCCTCCGCATTGAAACGGGAGAAGTGATCAAGGGCACGCAAATTCCCTATACGCCTGAACCCGGCGACAATATTGATCAGCGGAATAACCTGTATCGAGACGGCCAAATCATTGGCCAGATGGCAGCTGACAATACGGTGGTACGCACCTTTGACCGACTGGAAGGGCCAGAGCTGGATACCAACTGGGCCGATGACGCTGGCAACTACACCCTCAAGTTCAACGGCAAAAGTGTTAAGCCCACCCAGGTTTTTCGTAAGAGTAAGATTGCGGGCATTGCCGAGACAGGACCTTGGGACTTTGAATGGCCTCTGGAGCATACGGTGTTTTTGGAATTACCCGAACCGTTGCAGAAAGATCAATCTTACGAGATTGACTTCAGCGGTAATGACCTCCAAGACACCCGTTTCAAGTACGAACCAACTGGCGATCGCAGCGAAGCCGTTCACGTTTCCCATGTTGGTTTTGCGCCTGACGACCCGGCCAAAGTTGCGTTTCTTTCTACCTGGATGGGCACTGAGGGCAAAGGCTTAGAGTATCAGGCGGGTCAGAAATTCTGGCTCATCGATGAAGCCACGGGCAAAAAGGTCTACGAAGGCGCGATCGAACTCGCCAAAGACAAAGATTTGGCCGAGGATAATCGAGGCCGCAACTATAACAGTACTAACGTTTACATGATGGACTTTAGTGACTTCAACGCTGAGGGCACTTACAAAGTTGCGGTTGATGGTGTCGGCACTTCTTTTACCTTTGATATTGGCGACCAAACCTGGGCCGATAGCTTTTATGTCTCGGCACGTGGCATGTATCACCAGCGCAGCGGCATTGAGCTAGAAGCCCCCTACACCGATTACGAGCGGCCTCGTCCCTTTCATCCTGATGATGGCGTCGAAGTCTATCAGTCCACCGCCACACTGATGGATACCTCAATGGGGCTGAACTCTGATGTCAACACCTTTGAGGCGCTAGTTGCAGGCAAAACCAATGAACTGGTGCCCGAAGCTTGGGGCGGCTGGTTTGATGCGGGGGACTGGGACCGGCGGATTCAGCACTTGGATGTGACGCGCTCCATGCTGGAGTTGGCAGAGCTGTTCCCTGACTATTACGACGACGTTGACCTGAACATCCCCGAATCCAACAATAATCTGCCGGACGTCATTGACGAGGCACTGTGGGGACTGGACTTCTTCAAACGACTGCAGTTGCCCAATGGCGGTGTGCGCGGTGGGGTGGAATCAGCAGAACACCCCAATCGATTTGAGGCCAGTTGGCAAGAATCGCTAGACATCATGGTCTATGCGCCGGATATGTGGTCGAGCTACAAATACGCTGCGACTGCTGCCTATGCCGCCTATGTGCTCCAAGATATCGATGCGACCAAAGCTCAGGAATACGAAGACAGTGCTCTGAAGGCGATGGAGTGGGCTGAAACTGAACTGGCCAAGGTTCCTCAAAACGACAAAACCTACAAAGAAGTCTACGACGAGCGTAGTTTGGCGGCAGCAGAACTGTATCGCCTCTCGGGGAGTGATCGCTGGCATCAGGTCTTCCAGGACACGACGATCTTTGATGACCCCAACGCTGCCGTCTTCAACTGGCCAACCCATAACCGTCGCGCTGCTGCCTTTACCTATTCCCGGACGGATCAGCCTGGTGTCGATAAAACGATTCAAGAGAATGCTGAAAATGCACTGCTGAAGGCGGCGGATGAAGAAATTGCCGCGATCAACAACACCGGATTTAAATGGAACAAAGACCCCTGGGCTCCTTTGGGCTGGGGGTCGGGACTGGGCGCGCCCAACAATATGACCCTGCTGCGGGCTCATACCCTTAGTAATGACGAGAAGTATTTGAAGTCAGGCATTCTGGCGACGCAATTCACACTGGGGGCAAATCCCGACAATGTGAACTACACTACGGGGCTCGGCTACCGCAATCCCGAAAGTCCCCTCATCATAGACAGCATCGCAGTTGGCGGAGATGCCCCTCCAGGCATCACGCTCTATGGTCCGCTTGATATGGAGTGGCAGTCCGATTACTGGGCGATCGATTTATTCGACGACGTATCCTCGCCTGATCCTCGCCAATGGCCAACGGCAGAAGGCCATTTTGATGCCCATTGGCTCATTCCCCATTCCGAGTTCACCATCATGCAGACCATGGGCCCCTTGTCCTATGGCTTGGGCTACCTGGCTGCGATGAACGAGAGCCAGCCGACTGCACCAGCTCCCATCCCCAATCCCACGCCGATACCAGAACCGACACCCACACCCGCGCCGACACCCATACCAGAACCGACACCCGTGCCAACTGAAGACTTTGGTGAGTACGGCAGCCTCGCCATTAACCACAAATGGCAAACCGTCAAGCTGGATGACACGTACGAAAATCCGGTTGTAATCGTGTCAGATCCCACTTTCAAAGGCTCTGATCCGGTGGCTGTGCGTGTCCGTAATGTCACCAGCAAGACCTTTGACTTGCGTCTGCAGGAACCTAACTACAAGGACGGCTGGCACGCAAACGAGTCGGTTTCCTATGTCGTCATGGAGGCGGGGGATTGGCAACTGGCCGACGGTACACGCGTGGCAGCCGGAGCTCGCGACTCTAGTCGCCTCACGTCCAAAGGCTTTGATGCCATTAACCTCAAGGGCTTCAAGAACACACCCGCGATCCTGTCCCAAGTTCAGACGGCCAACGGGGGGGATTGGGTGACGACTCGTACCACTGGGCAATCGGCCCAAGCCTTTGAGCTGGCGATGCAGGAAGAAGAAGCGCTCAATGATAGCGGGCATGCCAAGGAAACGTTGGGCTGGTTAGCGATCGCCCAAGGTACTGCCAACGATGGCGATACGTTATTGCAGGGGAGGACTACAGACCGGAGTTTTGATAGCGATCGCGCCACCGTCCAGTTTGAGGAGGCTTTCGATACAGCTCCAACGGTAATTGCCAAACTCGGTTCCCACTATGGTCCCGATACCGCTAACCTTCGGCTGGACGACATCAGCCGCACCAGCTTTGGTATCACGGTTCACGAAGAGCAGTCTCTAGACAATGAACTGAAACACACGCAAGAATCCGTTGCTTTCCTGGCATTGGAGGGTAAGTCTGGGACCTTGACGGGGCTGAGCGTTTGACCTACGGGCGTTGACTTAAGGCAAGGGATTTAGGTGGTGAAAGCATCTAGGAGTTAGGAGGCAGGAGCCAGCATCCAGTGTTCTTATGACTCCTGATTCCTTACCCAGCCCAAATTTCTCGACCTAAACCGTTCCCTAACCAATCTGCTAATTGGCCTAATAGTGTCGAAGCGTTAAAAAAGCTGTACTTATTTACAAGCTCCGGACAAGTGAAAATAAATCTAGAAGAGATAGGCGGATACGAAATCTAAAAGGGTTTTCTAGGTTTATAAACCCTTAAATCAGATTTTTAGCTCCGCTACACACGAGACAACAGGAACAACAGTAAAACCTAGCCTGTTCATTTAGGAGAGTATCTTCGCAAGATTACTGTTGGCCCAGGACATCATCTATGACTGTGAGTTCTTGCAGCAGTTAGAGACTTTTAGGACGTATTGAGTATTCATCTGTTAGCGGGTGATGAGCAGCAGGAAACTTCTGTAAATTGTTCTCTCAGTATTGCTGGGAAATTAGTCAGCGCTTCTTTCTGAAGATTTTCGGTCAATGCTATCCCCTTCATGAATGAATACCCGGTAATTTCAGGTGGCGATATTGCTGCCTTGGCAGACGCTTGAAGATCTCGCTTCAGTAGATTTTTATCGGCTGATGCGTTCTGCAAAAAACTAGTGGAGGGTTCTCACTGCCGCCCCTTGAACCGCCCCCACCTCCGACTCCCAAACTCACTCCGACAAGAGGTGATAACGTGTTTTCGACTAAAAACGGCAAACTAATTCTTGAAGCAGAGTCCGCTAAAGCAGTGGGTGATTGGAAGCAAACCACTGTGGATGGCGAAAAGTCGCTGCTGTGGGATGCCGATCGCAGTAGCTATGGCAAAGTGCCTACAGGCCAAACCCTGAGCTACGAATTTAGAACCGACGAAGGGGGCGCTTACAATATCGCACTGCATTCGGCTCGGGTTAAGTCGGTAATGAATGCGAGCGATCGCTTCGAAAATGGCAAAGAGCGTACTGACACCGGCAACGACGCCTATGTTTCGCTCATCAATGCCCAAACGGGCGCTGTGGTGCAAAAGCCCACCAAGCTCTTCACCGGCCTGGGAAGTTCTGACAAGGATTTAAAGTGGGGCACCACCTTCGACGCCAACCATAAGAAGTCGGCAGCGCAAGTCAACCTTGCAGCCAACACCGAATATCGCTTGGAAATTACCGGTCGTTCGGACGGCTATGCGTTAGATCGCATTACCCTGAGCAACGACGGTGTTTTGCGGGATACCACTTCCCCCGAGTCATCGCAGGGTGGCGGTAGTAGTCCATCTCCTAAACCGAAGCCCAAGCCGACCCCAACTCCAGGCGATCCTTTTGAGGGATCGCTAGCCAGCCAGTTCGATCAAATCATCTTCCATTTTGACGGCAACAACAACGACAAAGACGATATCGCTGCGTTGCCCATGGCAGCTGCCATCACCGCTTCAGCCGATCAGCAGGACAAGATGACGTTCTTTTACGGCAACAACCTCAGCGAGCCGAATTCCAATTCGCAAGTTAAGGCGATGCGTGCGAGCGCTGAGTTAGCCGAAAAGCTAGGTATCGATGCTCATAGCTATCAAGATGGCATCAACCAGACGACCAACAAGTTGGTGAAAATTCTCGACTCGGGTCAGAAAGTCCTCGCTATTGAAGGGGGACCGATGGAGGCAATCTACCGAGCTCTAGAGCAGACTAGTCCGAAGAATCGGGGGAATGTTACCCTCTTATCGCACTCTAGCTGGAATGAGAACCGCGCTGCGGGTAGCCGACCTGGCGGTGGAAAACCCAGAACCTGGAGCGATCTGCGACGCGATTTTCCTGAAGTTGAGCAGATCGACATCCGCGACCAAAATGGCTCTGGCGACAGCGGGTTTAATAGCTCCCGCTGGACCTGGTTGGACAATACCCAAAACCCCGTTCTGCAGGAAGCTCGGGATCGCATGGAGAATGCTCAGAACAAGGTCAATGATCCCTCTGATGCGGGTATGCTGTTCTACGCACTGACGGGCGACCAAGGCGCTGACCCTAACGATGCTAGGAAATTCTTTGACGAGTATCCGCCCTCGTTTGATAGCACACCTGGCCCATCCACACCGCCAACGCCGCCAACGCCGCCAACGCCACCAACGCCACCAACACCCAGTCAAGAACTGATTACCTTCGCCTTGGTGAACGCTGAAACCGACCAGTATGTCAAAGGCTTCGAGGATCTGGGTGATACTGGCACGATTAATCTCAACGAACTGGATTTGTCTGAGTACAACATCGTGGCCAAAATCAATGCCAGCCATCCAGATGCCAAATCGGTTAAGAGCGTCAAGTTTGAATCGCCGCTGGGCAATAACACCGAGAATGTGAAGCCCTATGCAGCGTTTGGGGATGACACCGCTGGTGATTTCAACGGCAAGCCCACAGCAGCGGGTACCTTTACCCTCAAAGCCTCGGCTTATACCGGAGCGGAGGGCCAAGGCAAAGCGGTTGGATCAGCCAACCTAGACTACAAAATGGTAGATGCAGTAGCCCTTCAAGGATCGGCGATCGGTGAATACGGCAGCCTCAACTTGAACCATGAGTGGCAAACTGTGAAGCTGGATGATGCCTATGACAATCCAGTCGTCGTCGTTTCTGACCCTACACTGAATGGCGGTGACCCGGCTGCCATCCGCCTCCAAAACGTGGGTAAGAATTCCTTCCAAGTTCGTCTCCAAGAACCCAACTATGAAAACGGCACCCACACCAGTGAATCGGTTTCCTATGTGGTCATGGAAGCGGGCAACTGGAAGCTATCAGACGGTACTCGCATTGCCGCTGGCACTCGTGATTCCAGCCGTCTTACTTCGGCAGGGTTTGATGCGGTAGGTCTGAAGGGCTTCCAAAACACACCGACTGTGCTCTCCCAGGTACAAAGTAGTAATGGCAGTGACTGGGTAACCACCCGTATGACTGGGCAATCGGCCCAAGGCTTCCAAGTGGCTATGCAGGAGGAAGAAGCGCTCAACAGCAGGACACATACGAAGGAGACCGTCGGCTGGCTGGCCGTTGAGCAGGGTGTCGCTTCGGATGGGGATACGCTCTTGCAGGCTAAGACTACGGGCCAGAACTACAGCGATGACTCCTCTACCGTGAAGTTTGAGGAGGGCTTCGATCTGGCTCCGTCTGTGATTGCCAAGCTGGGTTCCTTTGCTGGCAGCGATACAGCCAATCTGCGCCTGGATGATATCACCAGCACTAGCTTTGGCGTTGGGGTCCACGAGGAGCAGTCTTTGGATGCCGAATTAAATCACGTGAATGAAGCAGTTTCCTTCTTGGCATTGGAGGGCAAATCGGGAACCCTGACCGGAATCGCCGCTTAGGCCCTGATTTCAGGTTCTGAAAATCTTGGGGAAGTTACGGTACCTGTACTGAGTAGGCAGGAGTCAGAAGTCAGGAGTCAGAGAAAGTTTACTCGCATCATAACGGTTGCTAAAAAGCCTACGGTATGCGTCTGTATGAAGAAAGCTGATTAACCAGCATGCCGCAATGGCCACGTACCTCTAGCTATGGCTATGCTCTCCATTGATTTACGTAATTTCCTCATTTTGTTCTGTCCGCCCTGCGACTAAATTACAAGTGAACTTACGAAGAATGGACAAAAACCGTGTATTTTTTGTATGTTCACCTTCTCTCGGGTGATGGGTTTCCAGAGAAGTGAGTCTGCTTCTACTAAAATGCTTGCGATTGGGGTCTCTGCCATGGAACGGTTGCTAATAGTTTCGGAGTGGAACACGTTCAAAATGGCTGATTGAGCACCGAATTCCCGAAGATTTTCACACATTCTAAATGACAGGGTTGGCCCTAAGCGATGGGTAATCAGTTCTACCAAAGTGCTGCCAGTTGACTACAGGATACTTAGCGATCGCAAATCGCAGATTGCTGGCATTGCTCCAACAGTTAAACTCACCCATCTGCTTAAAAGGGGCAAAGTTCTTCACCATCACAGTTCAATCTAGCGACAGATCTAAGTTTGTAGTTCGAATAAATCGCGAGTAGTCAATTACGACACGCTAGCTGGCTGATCTACTCCAGAGGCGGCGGTCCAGCATCATTTACGTCGATAAAACTGCAAGCTTCTATGGTGGGTAAAAATCTTTGACAACCAGCGCTCAACTTCCTTCACGTCTTGGGATGTTCAAAGTTTTCTATCGTAAATTGCCATTCTCAAATTTCATCTATCACCGATAGATTGAGTGCTCTTGCAAGAAAACGGATCGAGTTTTTAAGCAAACTGTCTCTTCTCACTATGCAAAATAACACTTCCGTCTCGGGCGAACTGAAGACTTGGCACAAGGTCTCCATTGACTTTGAGGCACCTGAGACCTTCCAAGAAACAAAATCCACCTTCCGGGATTACCGCCTCGATGTAACCTTCACCAACGCTTCAACTGGTGAAGTTGTCAAGGTTCCCGGATTCTTCGCTGCTGATGGCGATGCGGCTAACACCAGTGCCACCGAGGGCAACATTTGGCGGGTAAATTTCAACCCTCCTGACGAAGGCGACTGGACTTACAAAGCTTCTTTCCGCACTGGTAAGGATATTGCTGCCAGCACTAACCCCAATGCCGGTAACGCGGTTGATTTTATTGATGGCGAAGGCGGCACGCTAAAAATCGCCGCCACAGATAAGACCGGCGACGATTTCCGTGCTAAGGGCATGCTGCTGCAGGACGAAGGTACCCACTACCTGCAGTTCCAAGGCGACGAGGACTACTTTGTGAGGGGGGGACCGGGCGTTCCTGAAAACTTCCTCGCCAACAAAGATATCGACAACACCCAAAAGGGCCGTCACGACTATTCCACCCACGCTGATGAATTTAATGCGGGGGATCCGACTTGGGGCAATGGCAAAGGTGAAAATCTGGTGGGTGCCGTTAACTACCTAGCGGAGCAAGGCCAGAACACCATTTATGTTCTCACCAACACAGCCGGTGGCGATGGTCAGGATGTGTGGCCGTGGGCGAGTGACGCTTTTGGCAACGTAAGCAAACATGCGAAATCCATCAATGATGCGGCGAATTCCACCGCCGGATTGAGCGCCGATGACTTCTCGGTGTATGACGTTTCCAAGCTGGCCCAGTGGGAAGTTCTCTTTGACCACATGGACGAACAGGGAATTTACAAAAATATCCTGTTCCAAGAAACCGAGAACGATCAACTGCTCAACGGCGGAACTCCGGTAGCGGGTTCGAGTCTGAGTGTCGAGCGCATGGTTTACATGCGTGAGATGATTGCTCGCTTCGGTCATTCCAACGGCATCCAGTGGAACATGGGTGAAGAAAACACCAACTCTGACCAAGAGCGGGTGGACATGGCCGAGTACATCAAGGCTGTAGACGGCTACGATCACCTAACGACGATTCACACATACCCAAATGACATTGACAAGGTCTACAATCCTTTGGTTGGTGTCGACGCCTTTGATGGCACCTCCTTCCAAACCGGGGGAGGGAATATCCGCCGAGAGACTCAAGAGTATCTAGAAAAATCAGCCAATGCGGGTGATCCCTGGGTATTGTCTTGGGATGAGGATTCTAGCAATCGTGGCATCTTTACACCTGGCGGCAACAATCCTGATGATCAGAACGAAGTCTTGCAGCGTCAGGCGATGTGGGGCTTTTTCACTGCGGGTGGTTCCGGTGTGAACTGGTATATCAAGAATGCCAATGGTCACTCCTTTGACCAGAACGTCGACACCTTTGATGACTTTGAATCAGTTTGGCAATGGACAGCGGCCGCGACGGAATTTTTCAATGACGAAATCCCCTTCTGGGAAATGTCAGAGGCTGACAACCTCACTCCCAGTGGGGATGATTATGTCATGGCGAAGGATGGCGAGTACTACGTTGCCTA
>JBCBJE010000124.1:0-9534 GCA_038523735.1 Cyanobacteria bacterium J06626_18
CAACATTCTTTGCAACATTCAACTGGACACTTACCCTCCACCCGGAAAAGATTGCCTGCTGTTGCTGATCCCAGCTTCAACTTCGAGGCAGAAGTCTACGTATCTAAGTTTTTTGATTTCTCAGTCAATTCTGTCTTCTTAGGTTGCTTCTTTTTTTGTATGTATCGATACAAAAGGTGCTAATCCCTATCCATAGGATGATTCAGATAACTAGAGCTTCTGTTCTGCGACTAGCAAATGAGTCGGCTAAAGAGGGTTCCGGATGGGGCCGTGTGTGGGGTTCATGGCATTGTCGTTGAGTTTTTGAGATGACAACTTGAAACAGCCATCAGCGCGGTTCGAGGATCTCACTCTACTCTAGTTAGCCGATTGCAGGATGCCCCTGCAGACCTTGGAGAGTAAAGGAGTAATTCATGGCAACTGCTGACGACATCTTGAAAAAGATTCAGGATGAAAACATTCAGATGATCGATCTGAAGTTCATCGATTTGCCTGGTATTTGGCAGCACCTAACACTGCACAATAGCCAGATTGATGCCGACAGCTTTACAAGTGGTGTAGCCTTCGACGGGTCCAGTATTCGCGGTTGGAAGGCCATTAACGAGTCCGACATGGCAATGGTGCCGGATCCCGACACAATGTGGATGGATCCCTTCATGGCAGAACCCACCCTAAGCATGGTCTGCACTATCAAAGAGCCCCGCACGGGAGAACTTTATGAGCGCTGCCCGCGGGCGATCGCAACCAAAGCAATTGAGTACTTAAAGTCCACCGGCATTGGTGATACCGCCTACTTTGGCCCCGAAGCCGAGTTCTTCGTTTTCGACGATGTTCGCTTTGACCAAAACGAGCATTCTGCTTACTACTACGTCGATAGTGTGGAAGGACGCTGGAATACAGGCCGCTCTGAAGAGGGGGGTAACCTTGGCTATAAGCCTCGCTACAAGGAAGGTTATTTCCCGGTATCGCCTACCGATACGCTGCAAGATATGCGGACCGAGATGCTGCTGAAGATGCAGGATTGTGGCGTCCCCATCGAGAAGCATCACCACGAAGTTGCAACGGGTGGTCAGTGTGAGTTGGGCTTCCGCTTTGGCGAAATGATCCAAGCGGCAGATTGGCTGATGACCTATAAGTACTGCATCAAGAACGTTGGGAAGAAATACGGTAAGTCCATCACTTTCATGCCCAAGCCGTTGTTCAACGACAATGGTTCTGGCATGCACACCCACCAGTCCATCTGGAAAGACGGGCAGCCCCTGATGGCAGGTGACGGCTACGCTGGCTTTAGCCAGACTGGACTGTGGTACATCGGCGGTATTCTGAAGCATGCTCCCGCGCTGCTGGCCTTTACGAACCCAACCACCAACTCTTACAAGCGCCTGGTGCCTGGTTTCGAGGCGCCGGTAAACCTGGCCTACTCGCAGGGTAACCGCTCAGCATCGGTACGGATTCCACTTTCGGGCGATAACCCTAAGGCTAAACGTCTAGAGTTCCGCTGCCCCGATGCCACCTCCAACCCCTATCTGGCGTTTGCAGCCATGCTCTGTGCGGGCATTGACGGCATCAAGAATCAAATTGATCCTGGCGATCCCCTCGACGTGGACATCTATGACCTCAGTCCTGAAGAACTGGCCAAGATTCCTTCGACGCCCGGTTCTCTCCTCGATGCTCTCAAAGCCCTCGAAGAAGATAACGAGTTCTTGACTGTGGGTGGCGTCTTCACAAGTGACTTCATCCAGAATTGGATTGAGTACAAACTTGATAACGAGGTCAATCCTATGCGCTTACGTCCCCATCCTTACGAGCTAGCACTTTACTACGATTGCTAGGTTATACCTTGACCACATCCAGATCCCCTGCTTTTCCCTGAGGAAAAACTCCAGTTGTCAAATCAGATGTGGTTTAGTTCTCGTACTGTCGATAGCTATTTGACTTTCCCTCTGTGAATCTGAAGAAGCAAGCCGCCTGTAGGCGGCTTTTTCATTTGTCAGCACAAAATGCGATCGCAGACCTGACCGACCGTCCTTTCTTCGTTACAATTCACAATATTGGTCTTCACGTATGTTGATATTCCCTTTTCCCCATGCCCGACACACTCACAAAGTTTGCATATCAAACATTCCAAGACAGCAAAAATTACTTTGGTTTGGGTCACAAAGCGATCGCAACCCAATTACGACAGTGGTTTAAACCTGATACCAAACTCGAATTGCAGAGTTTGCCCCCTGGCTTCCTCGAAGAAGTGACCCGTCGCCGCGATGCCCTACTCGAAATCGACTGGAAAGAGGCAGAAGCCGGTATTTATTCAAAAAGTCTGCTCTTCGACAATCCTTGGGCTGACTTTTTCCAGTACTACCCAGCAGTTTGGTTCGATCTGCCCCAAATTTGGGATCGTGTTGATAAGCGCGAAACAAAAGTCTTCGACCAAGACATCAACACCTCTTTTTTGCCCAGCTACTATGTGCAAAACTTTCATCACCAGACCAACGGCTATCTGAGTGATATGTCTGCCAATCTGTACGATCTACAGGTTGAACTCCTCTTTGGTGGTACCGCTGATGCCATGCGACGCCGTATCCTGACACCTCTGAAGCGGGGCTTGGACGCGATGCTAACGGCTCAAGCTGGCACCCAGACAGGTAGTATTCCAGCCTCAAAGCCCGAACAACTTAAAGTTCTGGATGTGGCCTGCGGAACTGGCCGTACCCTTAAGATGCTGCGCGAGGTATTACCTGAGGTTTCGCTATTGGGTATTGATTTATCACCCGCATACCTTCGTAAGGCGAATCAGACGCTCTCCGAAACACCAGGAACCCTGCCCCAGCTAGCGCAAGGGAAAGCCGAAGAAATGCCCTATCGGGATGACTACTTCGATGGGGTAACCTGCGTCTTCCTTTTCCACGAACTACCGGGTCCTATTCGTCAGCAGGTCATCAATGAAGCATTCCGCGTTGCGAAGCCTGGCAGCACCTTCACTATCTGCGACTCTATCCAGATGCTGGATACCCCTGAACTAGAGCCCATGATGCTCAACTTCCCCGAGCTGTTCCATGAGCCGTTCTACCGTGATTACACTTACGATGACCTGACACAGCGCCTAGAGACCGCCGGGTTCACCGATATTAGAACCGAGGTTCACTTTGTCAGCAAGTACTGGTTTGCGCGGAAGCCTGTATAGGAGAGAGTGGAAGGGTAGGAGGGTGGAAGGAATGGTGGAGTAGGGGAGTGATGGGGTGGTGGGCAAGGGGAAAGGCTTCGTCGTGCGCGTCAGCCGTAGGCGTAGCCTTCCTGAAGGGAATACGGTAGCGGGGGAAGCAAAATCCGTAAAGGCGAGGCATTTGGCCCGTATGCTTGTTGTCCATCGGAACTCGATGCTCCAAATGCCTCGTCTCAACACCACCAACTATTAACCCCAAAACAAGAACAAAGAACCAACCATCACCATCAACAACCAAAAGCGAAGAACCAAGAACTAAGAACCAGATCCCGAACGTAAAGAAAATCTGCCCCATTCTGTTGATATGCCGTTGAGAGCAGTTAGATTTGGGGCAGCGCATGTGTACATAAGGACAACGCACTGACCATGACAACGACATCGGTAGGTCTGGAGACGCTGGCAACGATTGCTGGCGATGACGGTGAGGAAGCTGTGACGGCGGATCACATTGAGGTGATTGAGGCGGTAATTACCAGTCTGGATCAGAATCAAAGTGCTATGGTCAGCCGTGGTGAAGATGGCAGCTTTCTCTGGAAGTTCAGCTACGGTAGTGTTGAGGTCTATGTTCGACTCACCGGCACTCAGGATGAAGATATTCTGACGGTGTGGTCGCCGGTGTTGAGTTTGCCTGCGAAAGATGAACCCAAGCTGATGCACCACCTGTTAGAAATGAACTGCGGCGAAACATTTGAAGCGTGTTTTGGTATTCTGGGCGAGCAGATTGTTGTGTTGGCAAGCCGTCCTCTAGCGGATATGACCCCCGGCGAAGCCTCTCGCATTATGACGATCGCAGCCACCATCGCCGATGACAATGACGAAATGCTAAAAGCAGAATACGGCATGTAAGCAAACGCATTTTGTCTAGCCGAATCCAAAATTCAAACTCTAAAATCGCGACCTCTTTTCCCCCTCAGCCCTGGCGCTTCATTCCTGAACTGGTAGCCTCTGGAACGACCCAGATGGCAGTTGATACCTGGCTGTTAGATCAGCTTATTGCAGGACAGCAGCCGCCTACGCTGCGTTTCTATCGCTGGCGGCCTGCTGCAATTTCACTGGGCTATCACCAGAAGCGTTGGCCGGCAACCTGGCGCGCGCTGTCTTGGCAAGATCAGCCTGTTGATTTGGTCAAACGACCGACAGGCGGGCGGGCGGTCCTGCATCAGGGCGATTTAACCTACGCGATCGCTCTGCCGATGCTGAGTCAGCACCGCCAGGATGCTTATCAACATATCTGTAATGCCCTAATTACAGCTTGGCGGCAGTTCGGGGTTGTGCTCAGCTACGGCACTGCCGGACGAGGATACCACCACCAACCTAACTGTTTTGCGACTGCGACCGCTGCAGACTTAGTCACCGAAACGGGATACAAGTTGATTGGCAGTGCTCAACTGCGGCGCGATCACTACCTTCTACAGCAAGGCACGATGCGACTATGGCCGGATCCTGATTTGTACCAGCAGGTCTTTAATCAGGCGATTGACCTTAGCCAGCTACCCACAGGTATCCCCACGGAGCCCTCCCATAAGTGGTTAGAGCATCTCTCCCTCATAATTGTGGAAGAGATTGAGAAGGCGCTAGGAATTGTATTTGAGACGGCACCTCTCACCACTGCCGAGCAGCAGGAAGCGTGCCCAAAATGCGCCAAGCGGTTTACTCCATCAAAGACTTAGCCAATGCAGGCAGCTTTAGTCCAGGTGGATATTCCCCCTCGTCCTTGATTTGTTGAATAACGACATCGGAGATGGCAAGATTCATTTTTGCCGCGATCGCTTGCACAATTTCACCCCGATCAATCACACCGGCAACGGCATCGGCTGGGGTTAGCACCACAATCCGAGCAAGCTGTGAATTTTCCAAAAGATTGATAACTTCTGCTAAGGGCGTTGTTTCACGTACCGAAGGAATCGTGTCCAGAGGACGAGCAATGCTTTGCAAGGTCCGAGCATCCCACTCACTGCGTTCAATCTCCCGCACAGCTTCGATAGTAACTAGGCCCCGATAACGCCCATCGGAAGCGGCAAAGTACATGGGTGCGCGAGTTGACTGCATCAAGTATTCGTCGGCAAACTGGCTCAGCGTTAGGGTCGCATCCAAAACACGAAAGTCCCGCACAGTGGCATCGGCAGCGGTAAGTTCAGACAGGGTCTCCTGCAGGTCCGCAATCCGCCCGTAATTGGAGGCATTACGAATCGCAAACCCGCCAATCAACACAATCCAAATGAGGTCCAGACTCGGCTGGGCGAGGTAAGCCAAGACACCCACACCCACGGCCCCCCATCCCAGGATTTGTCCCATTCGAGCGGCCCAGCGGACCCCTTTGATACGACTCTTTGTCACTTTCCAAACCACTGCTTTGAGCACTTGCCCGCCATCTAGCGGCAGTCCCGGAATCAGGTTGAATAAGGTCAGCACAAGGTTGATTTGAGCAACGTTGCCTAACAATGCCGCTAGCGGCAGGGGAATCGCGAACAGCGTTGTAACCAGGGTGAGCAGAACATACAACGAAAAACTGACAGCCGGACCGGCGATCGCCACCTGAAAGGCTTCTCCCGGCGTCTTCGATTCGCGGTCAATGGCAGCGATGCCACCAAATAGAAATAGCGTGATGGAGTTCACCTGGATGCCTTGGGCCTTGGCGATTAGGCTGTGCCCTAATTCATGCAAGAGCACCGACCCAAACAGCAACAATGCCATTGCTAGACCAATCCCCCAAGCCAATAGCCCCCACTGACTTTGCCAAATAGGGTTACTGCCGTATACGAAGGTGACCAGCAGCAAGATAATAAACCAGGAGCGATCAAGGTAGAGGGGAATTCCTAAGATGGAGCCAACACGCCAGCTAGACTGCATAGTTATAAAGTGACTTATGTAAAAAAACCGCCACCAGCTCGCTTTCCGCTTGGCGACAACTTCTATTGTAAGCAGGAAACGTTAGGGGCAGGGGAGTGGGAGAGTGACGGGGTTGAAGGGTAGCAGGGTGGAAGAGTAGGAGGGTGATAGGAAAAGGAGAAAGGGGAAAGGTATTCAAAATTTGGGCGGGGATTTAGAGGATTTTCAGCGATCCAGAATAATCGCAGCCCTCGTCCCCCCAACTAAAACCCTAAATCCTCTGAAGAGGATTTTGCCGATGAGCCGGGGAATTCTACTCCGCGGCGAACCGAAGCTGAGACAAGCATCAATCAAACAACACCGCCCCGTCTTGCACCACACCTGCGCTCCCAAATGTCGAGATCTAAAGCAGACCGGCATTGGCAAGTCCCAGAATCATACCGGCCCCCAGAATGTGTCCGAAGCTGGTAGTGGCTAGCAACTCAGGTACGCCAAAGCCTTCAAATAGGCTAGGCAAGCTGACGGGCAGTTTTGGCCCCACCCCTGCTTTTTGAATAGCAGAACGTCCAATCACGATCGCGAAAACATTGCACGTAATCATAATGAGTGCCACTTTAGGGGACCACTCGGGTGTAGCGACAGAAGCTTGCGCCACTAGAGGAAGAATTGTGTACATGACTGTTGACCTCCGCTGATAGAACAGTGTGTGCAATAGTGCAGATGGGTCACAGCATGATAGATAACAGGAACTTTTAAAATTATCTTTGCGATTTGTTTAACAGAGTTAACGAGCTAGGTATGTCAGATATAGATTCATCTCTTTGGGTAAAGATTTGTGGATTAACTCAGCCAGAGCAAGCGGTTGCTATTGCTCGCCTGGGCGCAAGCGCCATTGGCTTTATCTGTGTGCGATCGTCACCACGCTATGTAACGCCACTGCAGATTCAGGCCATAAGCCAGGCACTGCTGTCAAATGCTCATGATGATGTTGAGCGCGTTGGGGTATTTGTGGAGGCTGGTAGAGATACTTTGGACGAGGCGATCGCGATCGGGCAACTCACTACGCTGCAGCTCCATGGGCACGAATCGCCAGAGACCTGCTCTGGAGTTCGGCAAAGGTATCCAGACCTGAAGATCATCAAGGCGTTTCGGATTCGGTCTGAGGCCGATCTGGCCTCTACCTTGGTATATGCGGATGCCGTCGATGCGCTGCTGCTCGATGCATATCATCCTCAGCAATTGGGGGGAACGGGCAAAACCTTACCTTGGAGCTCTTTGCAAAATTTCCAGCCAAACAAGCCTTGGATTCTAGCCGGTGGGCTAAATCCAGGGAATGTAAAACAGGCATTGGAAACGCTTTCACCTCACGGAATTGATTTATCCAGCGGCATCGAGAATAGCCCTGGCAACAAGTCACTGCAAAAGGCGCAGTGGTTGTTTGCCAGGTTGAGGGACCGGGTGGCTATCGGTAACACCAGAACATCCGGTTGTTGACCAAAGCAGGCCGTTCCTTGGAAGGAACCCAGTCCCTTAGGACCTCTAAGTTAAAAAAGTGAGGGCTGGTGGCGAATCAGGCTCAGAAACTCCTCACGGGTCTTGGAATCCTCTTGGAAAGATCCCAGCATGGCACTGGTTACCGTCCATGAGCCCGGTTTTTGCACGCCCCGCATCACCATGCACATGTGGCTGGCTTCCACGACCACAGCAACACCTTGGGGATCCAGAATTTCCTGAATGGCTTCGGCGACCTGCCGTGTCAAGCGCTCCTGCACTTGAAGACGACGGGCATACATTTCGACAATCCGAGCCAGTTTGCTGAGACCAACGACCCGTTGCTTGGGAATATAGGCAACGTGAGCTCGGCCCATAAAAGGCAGCATGTGATGCTCGCACAGGCTAAACAGGGTGATATCCCGAACCAAAACCATCTCATTGTGACCCTCGTCAAAGATGGCATTGTTGACAAGAGCATCCAGCGACTGCGAATAGCCGCTGGTCAGAAAGCGCATGGCTTCGGCGACCCGCTTAGGTGTTTTAAGCAGCCCTTCACGATCTGGATCTTCACCTACCGACAGCAGCATTGTACGAACGGCATCCATCATGGCCAGCTGACTTTCATCCGAAACAGGCTTGGGGGCAGTGCTTTGTCCATAGGCTGTGCTCCGATCAGGCCGCACGGACGGTGTCGGTGATAGCAGATCGGCATCGGCAGCGGTCGACAATTTGGCACCATTTTGGGCGTTGGAAGACAAAGTAGACATAATGAATCTGGATAAACTCTCCTAACAGGTCAAAACTCGACTAACAGATAGAAAACTCGCTCGATGGCTACTCGTAATTCGACGCTTACAGGGCGCCCCCGCTGGGCATGAGCGTAATTTCGTCGATCGCAGCCGATGAGGGCAATTGTGCTGCATGCAGCAGGGTCTGGGCCACAGTCTCAGGCGTCAGCATGTGCGATCGCGCAAAATCAGCCTGGACTGTCTCGGTGTCCCAGAGTGGAGTATTCACCGCACCAGGGGAAATAATCATGACGCGGATGCCGTGCTCGCGCTCTTCAGCCGCCAGTGTCCGCGCCAAACTGACAAGACCGGCTTTACTAGCGCTGTAAGCGCCCCAGGTTGGAAAAGCATTGTGAGCTGCTACAGACGCAACATTCAAGATCGTTCCACCACCCTGAGCCCGCATCCCCGGCAGCACCGCTTGAATTGTCAACAGCACGCTGGTCAGGTTTAAATCCATTAACTGCTGCCAATCAGCCAAGGGCATGTCGGCCAGCGCGCCTGTATATCCCATCCCGGCATTGTTAACCAATACCGTGACCGGCCCAAAGTCGCCCACCAAGGACTTTAGCGCCGCCGTTAAGGTCGCCGTCTGGCCCAGGTCAATCGGATAACTCCGCACCTCGCTACCCAACGAAGACAGCTCCGCTGCCAGCGCCTCCAGCTTTTCCTGAGAACGGCTCACCAAGGCAATATCCATGCCTGCCTTGGCAAAAGCGATCGCCGTCTCACGCCCAATTCCACTACTCGCGCCCGTAATTAGAGCGCGTTGTCGCGTGTCAGAAGCCATGAACAAACCAAATGTCGAAAGTCTTAAGGGGGTTGGCAACAGGGTGTTTACTTAAAGCTGTCGGAAAGTTGTTAAAGCCATAGACCCAATAACAAGCATGCCAACAACAGCTGAGAACCCAATGAGCAGACGCGCATGTGCGCCACGAGCTATGTTAACAAATGTGAAGAGTTTTTGGCGTGTTTTTAATCTTTTCACTGTCGTCATCTTATCAGGCGGAAGGGGAGGTGAGGGAAATGGGTAGTGAGTGAGTGGAATTTGGTTCTTGGTTTTTGGTGCTTGGTTCTTCGTTATCAGTGCTTGGTTGATGGTTGATAGCTGGTGATAGGCAATGGGTGATTGGTCCATAACTCCCCTTTCCCCTTATCCGTTCCCCTTTCCCCCTCGCTCCCACTACCCACTACCCATTCCCC
>JBCBJE010000125.1:0-9519 GCA_038523735.1 Cyanobacteria bacterium J06626_18
AAGGCTTCGCCAGAGCCAGTAGCCATCTTGTTAACGGGTTCCTTCACCAATCTTGCCGAAGCCTTAATGGTCTCGACGATAAGTTCTGATGCCGGTGAAAACTCGATGTCAGGTACTGTGTCGGGTAGGTTCACGAAGGGGGCGTAGAACACTTCGGCATCATTGCGGATGAAGGCTGGAAAATCGTTGTTACCTTCCAGGGGAATAGCACTGCCAATGCCGGTGGGAATATCAGTGGCGTCTAGCAACCCGAGCATCTGCTTGAGCCCTATTTGAAAATCTTTGCTTTCCGGGCGTGCAACCCCGTGAGACATGGTGATGGCTTGTACCTCAAATTTGGGATTGGCCAGCATGTAAGCCAATGCCGCGAGGCCATCTTGACTGCCGTCGTCGTCCACAATCAAAGGCGTTGTCACAAAAGAAGCCGCGATCGCCGTTTGCGGTAGCGCGATCGCGATAGCACTCACCAAAGCTGTTGAAGAAAGCGTTAGAACCAGATTGCGCATATCAATTTTTCCACCCCCAGAGTGATGACGAATTCCGAGGCGGATCTTAGCGGAAGTTTTCTGAACAATATGGTGTCTAATTTGACATCGCCAGACACCATCAAACGGCCAAGAATTCCTGAATCACCGCGTTGCTGAGTTCCGAAGTTGGCCCCGACGCCACAATGCCCCCCTTTTGCATGGCGTAGTAAAAATCAGCTTGGCGTACGAAATGTAGGTGTTGCTCTACCAGCAAGACAGAGATGCCTGTCGTTTCAATGATGCGCCGTACGGCTGTTTCGATGTCCAGAATGATGGAGGGCTGGATTCCTTCTGTGGGTTCATCCAGCACCAGAAGTTTGGGACGGCTCATGAGGGCGCGGGCGATCGCTAACTGCTGCTGCTGTCCCCCACTCAGGTCGCCCCCCATGCGCGTCAGCATCGTTTCTAGGACCGGGAACAGTTCAAAGATTTCGGCGGGCACTTGTGGGCTAGCCCTACCGCGATCGCCCAACGCCTCCTGACCAATAATCAGATTCTCGCGTACGGTGAGCCGGGGGATAATTTCGCGACCTTGGGGCACATAGCCGATACCCATGCGGGCGCGTTTGTCAGTGGTCAGCTTTTTGAGCGATCGACCTCCGTAGTAAATATCGCCTGTTCGCGGTGTTAACAGCCCCATAATGTTTTTCAGCAGGGTCGTTTTGCCCACACCATTTCGACCAATTAGGCACACCATTTGACCTTTGGGCACGGTCATATCGACATCGCGGAGGATGTGACTCTCACCGTAGAAAAAATTCAATCCCGCGATTTTCAGCATCGGCGCTGTTGAGGGGGCAGAGTCGATAGGGGCAGATATCGC
The DNA here is from genome assembly GCA_038523735.1 of Cyanobacteria bacterium J06626_18. Lineage (GTDB taxonomy): Bacteria > Cyanobacteriota > Cyanobacteriia > Phormidesmidales > Phormidesmidaceae > SIO1E4. The sequence goes on from JBCBJE010000125.1 coordinate 1,351, forward strand.
TTGAGTCATGATGGCAATGTATCTTGCACAGCAGCTTCTAGACGACGCACCGTTTCAGGCGGTAGGTTGAGTAGCGCTAGCAACTTTTGGTAGACGGCAGCCTCAGCCTGATTGATCTGGTTTGCGGCGATTATTTCATAGCTGAGCATTAGGGCTTGCTCCCGCTGGGCAGGCGTTTGCAGCTGAGGTACTAGCTCTTCCAAAGGCACTTCCTTCGCTAACAGGTTTTGCAGGTCTTCTTTGAGGGCCGTGCGTTGTTCATTTTCATGGGTGAACTGCTGGCTGAGCCGCTCCAGAATTAGGGCTTGCTCCTCTGGCTCGAAGTTTCTGTCAGCCCACGCCATCGTAGCGGCAATGCGAAGCAGCAACATCTGCTCTGGGGTAACCGAGGTTTCTTGCCCAAGGTACACCTCAATTACCCGAGGATCGTTCTGCACCTCGTCCATCGTGCCTTCACACAGCACTGAGCCTTCGTGCAGTACCGTTACCTGGCGGGCAATTTGCCGCACAAACTCCATGTCATGCTCAATCACAATAATGGAGTGACTTTCAGCCAACGACATCAGCAACTGTCCCGTTTGCTCCGTCTCTTCATCAGTGAGACCTGCCACCGGTTCATCTACCAAGAGTAAGTCAGGCGATTGTGCCACCAGCATGCCAATCTCCAGCCACTGCTTTTCACCATGAGACAGCAAATCGGCAGGAATATCAGCTTTGTGATTCAAGCCAATCGTTTCCAGTAATCCACTGACGGTTCGTTTCTCCGCCGCAGGCGTCTTGCCAAACAGGGTTGAGAAGACGTTTTTGTCGCGATTGCAGGAAAGTTCAAGATTCTCGCGAGGGGTCAGGTTTAAATAAACCCGAGGTGTTTGGAACTTCCGTCCAATCCCGAGGCGCGCAATGGTGTGCTCGGCTCGCTTCCTCAAGTCCTTACCCTTAAAGCGCGCCTGCCCTATCGTTGGCTGGACCTTGCCCGTAATTACGTCCAGAAAGGTAGTCTTACCCGCACCATTGGGACCAATGATGACCCGCAGTTCGCCCTCAGCCATGCTGAAATTTAGATCGTTAAGCGCCTTGAAGCCATCAAAGCTAACGGTGACGTTTTGAATGTCGAGGAGGGAGGTCATAGGGTGAAAGGGTGGATGGGGAAGAGGGGATATAGGTATGGAGTAGGGGAGTGATGGGGAATGGAGTAAGGGGGAAGGTGAAAAGGCGAAGGGGCAAAGGGGAATCGAAGCTGTAAGCCGTAAGGTGGGCATTGCACCACTACAACGGGTCCAACCTTGACCAGCAAGCAATGCCCACCCCCACCTGCTAACCCAAAACTATAAACCAACAAACAACGGCGAAGAACCAAGAACCAACATCATTCCGATAATTCCTGTCTTTCTTTCTGAATATCAGGGTCTAATTCAATGCTGGGATAGGTGAGCAGTGGTTCGGGTTTGTTGAGGAGCGATCGCAGCTGCTGCGGGGCCTGTTGGCGCAGCCAGCCTACGATGCCGTCGGGTAGGGCCGTAACGACTAGCAGAAAGAGTGCCCCCTGGAAGAACAACCAAACTTCGGGGAAGTTCTCACTGAGGGAGGCGCGCGCTAAGTTTACAAGGACTGCGCCGAAAATCGCACCCACTAGCGTGGCACGTCCGCCTACGGCAACCCAAATTACCATTTCAATCGAGAAGGCGATGTCCATGTATTGGGGTGAGACGATGCCAGACTGGACTGTGTAGAGGGCCCCGGCGATACCTGCGATCGCCCCTGAAACTGCAAACACCAGCACTTTAAAGCCAGTTGGGTCATAGCCCGAGAATCGCACTCGGTTTTCGTCATCCCGAATCGCAATCAGCAAGCGCCCAAACCGGCCACTCGTGAGCCAGCGACAGAGGCCGTAGATCAACGCTAGTAACACGACCGTCACGATGTAAAACGTGAACTGCATGCCTTCACTGCCGACCTGCTGACCCAAAAACTGAGCCGTACTGGTTTTTAGACCGTTCGTACCGTTAATCCACTTCTGTTGACCATTGAACAAGTTAAAGAAGACTACCAGAGCCGCCTGTGTCAGGATTGAGAAATATACCCCGCGAATCCGGTTCCGGAAGACAAGGTAGCCCAGCATAGCTGCGATGACAGCAGGAATGACAAAAATGGCAAGGAGGGTAAATGGCAACGAATAGAACGGTTTCCAAAACCAGGGCAATGTTGAGACGCCATACAGCCCCAAAAACTCTGGTAGCCGCCCATCGGGCAAACTATTGAGCTGCAGAAACATGGCGAAGGCATAGCCCCCTAGCGCGAAGAAAATGCCATGCCCTAGACTCAGTAACCCGGTGAATCCCCAAATTAAATCGATGCCCAAAGCCACAATTGCCAGTGACAAAAACCGCCCCAGCAGGCCCAAGCGGAATTCAGTTAAGACGAGGGGCATGACGATGAGCAGCAACACGATGACTGCAACAACGGCAACAGCCTCAAGCCAGCGGCGCTGCGACTTCTGCGCTTGTACTTCTTTGCGGGGGCGTAGGGGTGTTTCGGTAACCATTGCTGTTTTCTAAGCCTCCACAGAGCGACCTTTCTGAGGAAACATGCCAGCGGGTTTCCACTGCAGGAAGGCAATAATCAGAGCGAACACCATCACCTTGGCCATGCTGGTCGTGGCAAAAAAGGTGAAGAAGTCTAGAAGCGGTTTCAGACCTTCAACGGGCGGCAGCATCAGGGCCAGGGTGCCAGAGCCCAAGAGGTAAGTGATGATACCAATTACCACGGCGGCAACAATACTTCCCACAAGCTTACCGACGCCACCGACGACAACTACCATGAAGGCATCCACGATGTAGTTACCTCCCAAGTTGGGACCCACAGAACCCAGCAGCGTTACGGCACAGCCAGCAATGCCGGCCAATCCCGACCCCAACGCAAACGTCAGTGCATCGACGCGATCGGTCGGAATGCCTAGGCAAGCGCTCATGTCGCGGTTTTGGGTCACCGAGCGAACTCGTAATCCCCAAGCCGTACCGTTGAGGAACCAATACACCCCGACTAAGCACAGAATCGTCAGGCCAATGATAAATAGACGAGCATAGGGAAACTGCAGCGTGGTACCGACGGATACGCCTCCCCGTAGCCAGCTAGGAGCTGTGACATCAACGTTACGGGCGCTGAACCAGAGCTTCGTGAGTGCGTCACCCCCATTCTGGTTGATCAGAATTCCGGTGATCAAGGCAATGCTTGCTGACAGCACTAGAATGACCGGATTTGCCACGCGCCGCAACTGCTCCCAGTTAGCCAGCCGCGGCAGAAGCCAACGCCCACCGAAGAACAGCACACAAAAGGCAACCAGCCCAACCACCATGGCCCAATTTACGCTGCGGACAAACTGACGCAGAATTAAGCTCACGCCCCAGGTTGCCAGCAATGTTTCCAGCGGACGACCATATAGGTAACGAATCACACCGCGCTCTAGTACTAGCCCTACTAAGGCCGCCACCAAAAAGGAGAGTGGCAGAGCCGCAAAAATGTAAATCTCAACCGCTCCATCACCCAACGCTTTTGCCCCGTTCTGCACAACATAGGTGGTGTATGCCCCTAGCATCATCAGTTCGCCGTGAGCCAGATTGATGACTCCCATGAGGCCAAACACAATCGCTAACCCCAGAGCCACAATGAGCAACACCGCTCCAATACCGATGCCGTTAAATAATCCGCCAATCAATCCCTCAATCACGCCTGTTACCTAACTTGGTTGTTCGTTGTTCGTTATTCGTTGTTCGTTATTCGCCGGTGGTTAATCGTCGATAGTTGATGGTTATCGTAGACGGCTAATGGTTCATCGCGTAGTCAGACACTCTGCAAACCATGAACTATCAGCTACAAACCAAGAACTATGAGCCAAGAACCAAGAACCAATGACCCCTGATAAAAAAGGAGGACAGCGACCCCAAACCCCTGCGGGCAAAGTTCTGTCCCCCTTAAGTCAAACTGCTTTCTCAACCAAACGAAAAGTCTACGCACCCTCGAGCTTGTACTGTCCGCCTTTCTCAGGATCGGACCAGTCACAAGCAAATCCTTTAGTCTCAGGAACATACTGGTTCCAGGGCACTGGATCGATGGGGCCATCGGTTGCCGAGACGATCTCGAAGAGCCCATCATCGCGGACTTCGCCAATCCGCACTGTCTTAGAAATGTGATGGTTCGCATTCATCGTCACAGGACCTTCGGGAGCCGCAAACTCTTGCCCGTAGGCTGCTTCACGCACGGCTGCGATGTCAGTGCTACCCGCTTGCTCGACTGCCTGCTTCCAGAGGTAGACCATGATGTAAGCTGCTTCCATGGGGTCGTTGGTAACGCGCTCTTCACCATACTCAGCCTTGAAGTCAGCAACCCATTTCTCGTTCTCAGGAGACTCGACGGTTTGGAAGTAGTTCCAAGCGGCATAGTGCCCAATGAGGAACTCCTTACCAATTTGGCGGACCTCTTCCTCTGCAATACTGACGGACATAACTGGGTACTTGTCGGGCGTCATGCCAGCACCCTGCAATTGCTTGAAGAAGGCTACGTTACTGTCGCCATTTAGGCTGTTGAAGATAACACCACCGTCTGGCAGCGCTGCCTTGATTTTGGTGATGATGGGAGTAACCTCGGTGTTACCCAGAGGCAGGTAATCTTCACCAACTGTTTCGCCACCCTTGGCTGCAAGCTGTTCTTTGATAATGGTGTTGGCTGTACGCGGGAAGACATAGTCTGAACCCACCAAGAAGAACTGCTGACCTTTGTTCTCTAGCAGCCAGTCAACCGCAGGCTCAATCTGTTGGTTAGGAGCCGCACCAGTGTAAAAAATATTCTTAGAACACTCTTGACCTTCGTACTGCACGGGATACCACAGCATGTGATCCTTGGATTCAAAAACCGGCAGTACGGCCTTACGGCTAGCCGAGGTCCAGCACCCGAAAACAACCGCTACCTGATCTTGGTCAATCAGCTTCTCGGCTTTTTCGGCAAATGTAGGCCAGTCCGAGGCGCCGTCTTCATCGATAGGCTCAATCTGCCTGCCTAGAACACCGCCCGCTTCGTTAATTTCTTTAATGGCCAGTAGCTCAGCATCAACCACAGTGGTCTCACTAATGGCCATGGTGCCGCTCAGGGAGTGCAAAATGCCGACTTTAATCGTGTCACCATCGCCGCCTCCAGCGGCAGCGGTCTCTTCACTGCCCTCAGCGGGAGCCTCTTCACCACCGCCTTCTGCAGGTTCGGTGGACGCTGTCTCAGACGGGGTGCCACAGGCCTTGAGCAATATTGCTGTGCCCATTGTGGCGGAACCGTACAGCAAAAACTTTCGTCTTCCAAATCGGGATGTCATAGTGCTGTTGCTCCTGACTCAATATGCCAACTACAGTGATGCAGCTGTGAAGCAAGCCAGCAAAACCCATCAGGGTTTGCGGTTCTCCGCCGATCCTACAAGGGTGCTGTCCTTGGAAGGATACTGCAAGTTCATTCTTAAGCACTGCAATCGTTCGTGATAGTAAAGTCAGGGAAATCACTTAAATGTAGCTTGCGATACAAAACATTCACTTTGTCTTCCAAATCTGATATTGGGAGTATCAAATTTTGTTCATGAATGTTGGATGACGCTGGATGTAAATTTTTGTTGTAGATCTGCAGCACCTCGACTGGTAATTTTCTCTGCCGAATGACTGTCGTTCACGTTTAGTTGATATGTCACATTCAGCTACTCAATGGGGATGCGAATGGCTGTGTGCAAACTCGATCGCGGCAGCGGCTACGGCAGGACTAGGTCCCTGCCTATACTGATGGCGAATGTGTTCAATAACGGTGTGTAAACCTTCCTGCGTTTTAAGGTTTGTGAACACGAATGGGCGATCGCCTCGCATCTTTTGAGCATCGCGCTGCATGACGCCGAGATCCGCCCCGACATGGGGAGCCAAATCTACTTTGTTAATAATCAGGACGTCTGACTTCATGATGCCGGGTCCACCCTTGCGAGGAATTTTGTCCCCGGCAGCGACGTCAATTACGTAAAGGGTCATCTCCACCAGCTCTGGACTGAAGGTGGCTGCCAGGTTGTCGCCGCCGCTTTCCACGAACACGATGTCAGGCGAGAACTGGCGCACCAACGTGTCGATGGCATCCAAATTAATTGATGCATCATCGCGAATAGCTGAATGAGGACAGCCTCCCGTTTCGACGCCGATGATGCGATCGCTCCCCAAAGCCTGACTCCGCACCAAAAACTGGGCGTCTTCTTGCGTGTAAATGTCGTTAGTGACGACGGCCAGCTCGTAGTCTTGGCGCATGGCTTTACACAGGGCTTCAATCAGTGCTGTTTTGCCGGATCCTACGGGGCCTGCCACCCCAACTCGAAATGGTTTTACCACGGAGTTACCTCAAATGGATTTTCTAAAATAGGTTTTAAGCAGGTATTATAGCGATTCTGCCAAAGAACCCAGGGTTCTAGAGGCCACACCTTAACTCCGGAACAAGCGGCTATACTGCGTCTCGTGCTGCATGCTGGCTAACGAAACGCCCCAGCTACAGGCCATCAAATCGGCTTCGGTCATCGCCTGAATGTCACCCTGAGCCTTTTGCAGAGGCGCTGCCAGCTGTCGCATCAGTCGCTGTCCCTCGGTTTGCCCCAGTGGCACGACGCGCACCCCTGCACTGACCAGATTTGCCGCCCAACTCTGAAGATAGGCCAACCCCGCCGCATCCAAAGGAACCTGCCAAGCCTGCGCGACGATGCCGTAGGCGATCGCATAGTTCCAGTTCCCCTGCCATATCGTTTCGGGCAGTTGTTCTGCTAGCGCCGGTTCCAAGTCTGAGAATAGGCGCAGCAGCGATCGCCCCATCTGCCAACTCTGCGATCGCAATTCTTCCGTCTCCCGAAAAGCTGAGAGCCACTCATTCCAGCGGGCGATCGTTGCAAAGTCCTTTTGATCTGCGGCTTCGTATCCCCACCGCATGATTGCTGTCTCGACCCGAATGGCTCCCCAAGTCAGTTCCTGCTTGAGCCAGTGCAATAGGTCCGCGCCACTGGCAACGGTTCCTTGAGTTGCCAACAACTCTATCCCCTCCGAGTAGCTGTAGGCTCCCACAGGTAAGGCAGGACTTGAAAGCTGTAGAAGGGTCAATAGATGGGAAAGGTCATTCATAAAGATCCAATTTTGAAAGTGATGCAAGCCAGCACATCTTCACGTCCGATATCTTCGGCAGCTCCTCCTCCCCTCAGTCAGAGCGCAAACGGATGTTGGAAAGGATGATGTCGGCAATTGTCGATGTACGTGTGTAATCATTGTCAGCAGAAGTAGCGCTATATCCAAAAAACATCTGCCAGCTCTCTTCGAGATGTTCAGGGTCAGATCCAGAAACACTGACGGAAGCATAAAAGGCAGAATCCTCTGCTTCACCAATATACGTGGCTTGTTTTAGATAGAAAGGATCAGGACCGACAGCACTGTCTATCTGAGTAATCTGAGCCGTATACAACTTTCTAGCCCAGGGATATTTAAGGATTTCGGGATCTGTATACTCACCCAAAATATTGGTAGCCAAGATCCTTCCCATGGGAAAAAGCTGCCCTAAAAAGGAAGTTGAATTTGTAATCAGAGCTTCGCGATCTTCTTGTGTCGCTAGTTCTTCTGGAAAGTGAAATAACACCGCCCCGACAAGGCCAATGGATAAATGTGATATTGAGACAACGTTGAAAGGTATCCCGGATTCCGGCTCTGATGAAACAGGTGAGCTTTCGGACGGACTAGGTATGGCATCGCCGCCATTCGCTCCGTCGGTTTCCATTTCTTCAGGAGAATGAATAGTCGTGGCATTGTTGTTTAAAGCTAGAAATTGCTGATCAGCCTTGGCAGATAAGACTGATGGTAGGTAGGGGTAATAGATAACCAGGGGAACCTCAGGCGTGGCGAATCGCTCTAGAGGAATCGTTTCTGATCCAATAGTTGAAATAATGTTGACTGGCGACTCTGGCGGAAAATCGTCCGAAAAGATTTCTGGTGAAGACTGCATGGCGGTTAAGAAGGCGAGCGAACGCTTTGATAAAAGTGACATTATGGCTGTTGCAAGTCCCAGCATTCCCAGTAGCTTGCGGCGGCTCCAAATCATCTCATTCTCGCCTCTGTAGAACGCAGACGAAGATTGGAG
>JBCBJE010000126.1:0-9502 GCA_038523735.1 Cyanobacteria bacterium J06626_18
CGCTTAAAAACGGCCATCACAATTGTTGAGCGTCTTGCTCATATCGACTCCGTCATGAGTTTTTCCTGTGGCGCCCCTGTCGGCACGGCTTCCGCTTCCCATGCTTACCTTCTAGGAGAACCACTAGGTGTCGTTGCTTTTGTACATGAAGCCCTGCCAGAGTTAGCTATTGTGGCGGCTGGACTTTGTTTACGTACAGGCAACGGCCTGATTCTGAAAGGCGGCCATGAGGCAAGCCAGACCAATCAAGCGATCGCCGACGTCTTTCAGAAAGCCTTACTCCAGACAGGGTTACCTGAACGGACTATCTTGATTCTCTCACCTAGTGATGGCGAAGCGGCTCGCCGCTTGCTGATGCAAACCCCCGAGCTCGATTTGGTGATTCCCTATGGACGCGCAAGCTTAGTACAACAGGTTATTGAAGAAGCCAATTCGCCCAGCCTAGCAACCGTAATTGGCAACTGCTACCTCTATTGGGCCCATACTGCTCCAGCCGAGGTCGTCGCCAAGGTGGTTTTGGATAGCCACATCGGTATGCCCGAGCCTGTGAACGGGATTGAGAAAATCTTAGTGGACGAAAGAGTTCACCCCACCGCTATCCAGGAACTGAGTAACCTCCTACAGGCAGGCAATTTAGCCCTCAAGGAAGCAGCCACCCCACCTTTAGCCAGCGAAACTGAAGCTGAGAATGAGGTGTGGCAACAAGCCCAGCTCAACCGCTCAGTCACTCTCTGCCGGGTCCTAAATCTTGGGACGGCGATCGCTCTCATCAACCGCTACAGCCACGGCCATGCGGACTGTATCGTCACCAATTCTTACCAGGAGAGTGTTCAGTTCGCTAGCCAGGTTCGTAGCGCCTCGATTTACGTGAACACATCTCCTAGGTTTCGTCGCAATACGGCCCAAGCCAGCGAAATTGCCCTCGGCATGTCAGCTCAGCGCTGGCTTAAAGGCGGGCGTATTACACTCGATGCACTGTTAACGCACAAGGCAGTGGTGAAGGGGTTAGCACCGTAGGCAGAGAGCGGAGGGGGGGATAGGGTGAGTTCGGAATACTCTGCGAGAAGAGCAAAGCTCTACGAAATTCGGAATTACAAGATACTTTACAGGTACCAAAATCCAAAATTCATCTCCCACAACTCCCCTACCCCATCACTCCCAAACCCTCTCACCCATCGACTCTTCCACCCTGCTACTCTACTGGTCTGCCAGCTTCACCTTACTCGCCAGCCCCAGCGTCTGCAGGAGGCGAATATGTAGCCAGGTAAAGTCAATTTCCCACCACTTGAGGCCGTGACGGGCAGAGTGTTGGAAGGCATGATGATTGTTGTGCCAGCCTTCGCCGTAGGTCACCAGAGCGACCCACCAGCAGTTGGTGGATAGGTCATCGGTTTCGTAGGTACGGTAACCAAACTTATGGGTGGCACTGTTCACACACCAGGGGCAGTGATACACCACGACCAAACGCACCAAGATACCCCAGACAACAAACGGCCAACCGCCCAGAGCATATAGCACTAGCCCAAGCGGTAGTTGTAATGCCAAGAAGTATTTTTCAAAAAACAGATAGACCGGATCAGAACTGATGTCGCGAGTGAACCGAGAAACCTCCTCCTCAGCGGGAACCTCACGCAGCGACCAGCCCATATGACTCCACCAAAATCCTTTGCGAGCGTCGTGGTGGTCATTGGATTTATCTGAATAACGATGATGATGACGATGAAGACCAACCCACATGATAGGACCGTGCTGGCAGGCTAAGCTACCGCACAGGACAAAGAAATACTCTAGCCACTTGGGAACCTGAAAACTCCGGTGAGCAATCAGACGATGCCAGCCCAAGGTAATTCCTAAACACCCTGTAATCCAGTGCAGCAGAAGTGCCACACCAACCGCTCCCCAAGTGGTGTTGCCAGGAACTAAAGCTAGCAACGCGAGGAGATGAATGCTCGCCATAAAAAGCGTTGTAGGCCAATCAAGGCGAGGCTTAACAAAATCACTTGCTGCAGTCATTCGCAATTTCTCAGTTCTTGGACAGGAAGATACAGTTTCACGGGAGAATACACTCTACACCAGCAAGCATAGATGTTGAGTCCCTATGAAAGTCTCAGAAGCACTGCAAAACCATGAGGCGGCACTTTCCCAAACATTTTGGCCCATTGACTTGCAGGTCAAGACCAATCTGGGGCGTGTACTGACTGCGATGCGCCGGCACAAGGTGGGCAGCCATCATTTTGCGAGTGTCTCTGGATATGGTCACGATGACTTAGGTCGCGACACATTGGACCACGTCTTTGCCGATGTCATGCAGGCAGAGGCTGCTGCCGTACGAGTACAGTTTGTCTCGGGTACACACGCGATCGCGTGCGCCCTGTTCGGCATTTTGAGACCCGGAGACGAACTACTTGCCGTAGCAGGTGCGCCTTATGACACGTTAGAAGAAGTGATTGGACTTAGAGGGAATGCTCAAGGCTCCTTGAGGGAGTTTGGCATTACCTACAGGGAATTATCCCTCACAATGGACGGTAGCGTAGATTGGGATTGTTTAGCAGAGGCTATCAGCGATCGCACACGGATGGTTCTGATCCAGCGGTCGTGCGGCTACAGCTGGCGTCGTAGCCTCACAATTGAAGATATTGCAAAGATCGTTCGTGTCATCAAACAACAAAACTCAGACGTTGTTTGCTTTGTCGATAACTGCTATGGCGAGTTTGTCGAAGATCGTGAACCCACGGCAGTTGGAGCGGATTTGATGGCAGGCTCACTCATCAAGAACCCAGGGGGTACCATTGCGACCGCAGGCGGCTACGTAGCTGGACGCGCGGAATATGTGGAAGCTGCCCTATGCCGACTTACCGCCCCAGGCATTGGCAGCAGTGGTGGATCGAGCTTGAATCAAAATCGACTTTTCTTTCAGGGTTTATTTTTAGCCCCACAGATGGTGGGCGAAGCTCTAAAAGGCAATGCCTTGCTCGCTTCCACCTTTGCTCAGCTCGGCTACCCCGTTAATCCATCCGCTGACGATCCCCAGCGGGATGTCATCCAAGCCATTCAGCTCGGCTCGCCTGAAAAACTGATCGCGTTCTGCAAAGCCATCCAGCAGCACTCGCCTGTGGATTCCTACGTAGAGCCTGTGCCTGCGGGAATGCCTGGGTATGAGAGCCAGTTAGTAATGGCAGGTGGCACCTTTATTGACGGCAGCACTTCCGAACTGTCTGCCGATGGGCCACTACGAGAGCCCTACATTGTGTATTGTCAGGGAGGAACGCATTGGACTCACGTGGCGATCGCACTGGAGGCAGCGGTAGACGCAATCCAAAAAACAGTAGCCCAACAGAATAACTGAAGCAAATTTGTCACGTCTCACTAAGCAATTGGCTGACCGAAGTGTTTAAGGATTTGGGTAGCTGAATAGAGGTTATTTTGGCGGTTCCAGATTGAGAAAATATCCGAGGTCGCTGAGTTTAACCTTGCGGGCTGGAATTGACTGGACCATCACTGCATCAATAGGGTTAGCTTTAGGCTAGCAAGTTTTCGAAAAGAGTGAGCTTAGCAAACAGTCAGTGTTCCAGCATCGCCGTTTAATGTGGCGGAGACGCCGACCGGCAGAGTCGCATTGACACCATCGTGTCCGAAGGGGAGATCAGCAACGATGGGGATATTGAGATCAGCGAGGCGATCGCGCAATACCTCCTCCACACTGAAGCTCGGTACATTTGCGGGCGGCTCACATTGGCTGAAGCGTCCGATCGCAATCCCTTTCACCTTTGCTAGCTTGCCTAACATACGCCAGTGCGTCAGCATGCGATCGATACGGTACGGGGCTTCGGTTACATCTTCAATAGCCAAAATCGCACCTTCCAACTGTGGCTCATGAACCGTCCCCAGCAGATGGGTAGCGACCGTGAGATTGGCAGGCAGCAGTGAACCAGTTACGCTACCACCCCCCCAACCTGTTCCTTGAATCGGAGGAATTGGTTTTCCGGCAACCCAGTCAAATAGTCGCTGCTGGGACCAGTCAGGTTCTTGAGCTAGCGTTGTTAGCAAGGGGCCATGGACTCCAGCAATCCCTTGTTTGCTTAAGCTCCACAGCAAGCTCGTGATATCAGAAAAACCAATTAGCCATTTGGGTTCTACTTGCGGCCATTGCCAGTCTTCCAGCAGACGTGTACCGCCATAACCACCCCGTGCGCAGAGAATGCCTCGACAATTCGGATCTTTCAGGGCTGTAAGCAGCTGCTGGCGACGGTGACTATCGGAACCTGCTAGGTAGCCCCATCGCTTGTTGAAACCGGAAGATAGCTTAACTTGATAGCCTTGTGCTTCCCAGAACGAGACTCCAGCTTGGAAGGCGGTTAATTCACGCAGGGCTCCACTGGGAGCAATGATATGTAGCTCATCGCCAGGTTGAAGGGGCGCGGGACATTTGCAGGTACGCATAGGCGGAGAAGTTAGAGGGGCCAGGTTTCTTGGAAATGATACCGGAGGGACCAGGTTTCTTGTGGAGAGGGACATACCGGAGGGACCGGGTTTCTTGTGGAGAGGGACCGGGTACCTTTAAAGACTTCTACAGAAACCCGGTCCCTGCTCCCTGCCAAAACCGTATCGTTTCGTCTTCGCCGCTGCTAATTAGGGTACGACTGTCAGGTGTAAAGGCTAAAGCACGTACAGCCCAATCATGGCGCAACACGGCTATGCGATGCTTGGCTTCACTGCTCCAATCCCAGAGGTAAATTTCACGATCGCGACTCCCGGTTGCCAAGAGTTTCTCATCAGGGCTGAGGGCGATCGCCGTAACGCTGTCTTGGTGCTGGCTCAGCGAATAGTAATGCTGGAAGTCCGTGAGGGACCAAACGGTGACGCGGCCTTTGGCATCGCCTGTAACGAGAGCAGCCTGTGCAGCACTGAGAGCCACTGTCTGGAGGCGATCGCCTCGACGGGTCCAGGTATGCAGCAATTGTCCTTCGGGCAAGTTCCATAAGCGCAGGGTGCTATCATCACCGACGCTCACAAGACGGGTACCGGCAGAATTAAGCGCCAAATCATTGACCGATCCTTGGTGACGGACTAGATCGAGCAGAGCCTTGCCCTGAGCTAAATCCCAGACAATGAGATGACCATCTGCTGCGGCTGTAATCAGAGTTTGCCCCTCTGAAGTAAGCGCGATCGCAGTAATTAGCCAACGGGGTTGTTTCAGGGTTTGCTGGAGGCGATAAGTCTGTAAGTCCCACTGTTTGACGGTGCTGTCTTGACTGCCGGTTAGTAGCGTCCGACCATCGGGGTGAAACTGGATAGCTGTCACGGCATCAGTATGGCCGTTACCGAAGCCAAAGCGCTGAGCAAACGTATGGATAGTGTCACCTGTCTGACGGTCCCAGAGTTGCACAGTCTGGTCACTGTTGGCCGTCGCGATCGCCCGACCATTGGGGCTAACGGCTAGGGCATTCACAATTCGTCCAGGGGTGGACCAGATGTGGGTACAGTGCCAGGGTTGGGAGGAGGGAAGGGGAGAGGAGGAGAGGGGGAGAGGAGGAGAGGGAGAATGTAACGACGCGACATGTCGCGTCGTGGTTAGGATACCGGCTGGGTCTAGGTCGGCTAGGGCAGATGCGGCGGTGGGATAGCGACTACGGAGAGAGCGGGTTGTAAGACGCGTGAGAACTTTTGCAAGGGTAGGGCTGACTGGCTGAGGCAAGCGAGGCTGCCAGACCCACTGGTCCTCCATCACAGAATATAGGTCAAAGGGATGCTGCCCGGTGAGGAGATAAAGGCAAGTAACCCCCAAACTGTAAAGGTCGCTGGCAGGAACAGCTTTGCCGAGAGCTTGTTCGGGAGCGGCGTAACCAGCGCTGCCGATGATAGTGCCGGTGAATGCCAATTCATCAGCAGTTGGCGTTGTTCTAGCAGCTCCAAAATCAATCAATACGGGAGGGCTATCGCCCTCCGGCAGCAAAATGTTCTCGGGTTTGATGTCGCGGTGAATAATGTCCTGCTGGTGGATGAACTGCAGGACGGGCAACAGGGATAGTAGCAGCGATCGTATCTGAAACTCTGAAAACGGTCCTTCGGCGATTAGAATTTGCTGCAGACTTTGACCAGGAATGTACGTCTGGACGAGGCAAATGTCGCGGGGGGAGTCTAAAACAGCAATGAGGGCAGGAATTTGAGGATGCTGTCCTAGATGCGCCAGCCGATGTGCCTCTTCCCAGTCTCGTTCGCGACTGCCTTGCGATCGCACAATTTGCTTAATAACACAGCGCTGAGGAGGTGTCTGAGCTTCATCCCAGGCCAACAATGTACAGCCAAAACCACCCTGACCAAGCTTACGTGTTGGCCGAAAGCGATCACCCAAAAGCAGCTTAGCGTGACAGTTCTGACAGTGACTGCGATCGTCTGGATTGGCGGGACGGGAGCACTGGGGGTTGAAGCAGAGCGTAGTCAAAAGATTACATGAAGGAGAAAAGGCTAAGGGTAGGAGAAGGTCGTGTTATCCAGCAGCAAGCCAAACAACCGTGAACAACATTATTCACAGACTAGGTAGACAGTCGGTGATTGCAAAGTTTTGATTTAAGAAACGGACTGAGTCTTGTCTAACCAGTTAACCAAATCTTCGGGGGTCGCAAAGTTGAGCAGCGCTTCTCCCAGAGACTCTAACTGAGGTAAAGATAACGGTTCGATCCGCGATCGCAGGTCGGGTGAAATCTCGCCAATTTTGAGGACTAACAGGCGGAGAACAAGCGCTTGGCCTTCTTCCCGGCGTCCTTCCTGGCGTCCTTCCTGGCGTCCTTCCTGGCGTCCTTCCTGGAGAATTTCCTGATAAATGACTGATTCTTGCATCATCTCCCTCCGCAGAATTTGCTTAATCGTTTCTTTTTCCAATACTAATCCTGCAAGGATGGCGACTGCGGCTGCAACGTTACCTTTTGTCTGAAGATTTGGGATGGCCTCGACCTGAGCGGCAACTTGCTGGAGGGCATCAGATCGATTGGGAGCTCGACTCAAAACGGCGAGTGGTAATAAACCAGGCGAACTTAGAAAGGCACTTAAGAGCTGCTCCCAGAGGCGGATAACTTGAAAGCGATGTTGCGTTTCTGGCAGTGAAAAAGTGTTTTGATAAACCAGCTCTGAGCTAGTTTCTTTGAGATAAATCACGACCTGTCGCATGGCCTTATCGGGAAAGCGGCGATAGGTTCGCACCCGGTAGTCCAGCATACGAAACGGAATTTCGCGGTTGGGTTGAGTTTGGAATTCGAGATGAAGTACCGTGTCTTCTGACTGCAGCAGTATCAGCGCATCAGCTCGAATTGGCTCTAGCAACAATTCAGAGGGACTGAGTTCGGTCAGGGCGATGGGTTTACCTAACAGCCAACTGGCAAAGTCAGCTGTAAACGCCTCCACTAAAAACTTACAGGTCGTGTCAAACATAGCGGCACGGTGGAACTGGCTGACACGGTAGAAACCTGGATGAAAGTGGGTTTTCGGATTCAAACAGTATTAAGTAGGAACCAGTTCACCCGGGCGGAGCTTGGCCCACTTGCCCATCTCTTGTGAAAAGCTATCGCAACCCACAACATCCCACTCCATCTCAATTATTTCGCCGTCCTGACGAATATTGACATTGATCGTGGGATTCACCGCCTCAAAATTAGGGGTTTCCGTGAGGTGCAGCTGCTGATGCTGGGTTTCTACTGCGTGATAAGTCGTGCAGCGGTCGACGTAGTGGCAGTTTACACAAATGCACATTGGAGCTTTTCCTGGCGAAACAGCCTACTGTTGAAAAGATGGAAGTAACGAGTTTTCGCTAATCTAGCGCAAATTTTCCAGTGACTGCTTGCAGACGGCAGGCAATGTTGCAAAATGAAAAGCTGTGCCTTCATCTCATTCAGATCATCTAGATCTCTGCTCTAGGCTGAAAATTCTTTGTCGTTTAGTCTACTCATCCATCACATTGCAAGCTGTTTACCTGCACCAGTCGCCCTTTGCTGCTACTGCCCTGTCCGTGACTTCTGTTCTGTCGCCTCAGACTTGGCCTTTTGACCTATCCCTGTTGCCCGAGTCGGCACATCTTGTCGGGGGAAGCGTGCGGGATGCATTGTTGGGACGCAAAGCCGACTATTTAGACCTCGATTTTGTGGTGCCGGACCAAGCAGTTGAGACGGCCCGAGCGATCGCCCATCACTATCACGCAGGGTTCGTTGTGCTTGATCCCAAGAACCAAATTGCGCGGGTTGTCTTTGCCGAGGCAACGGTGGATTTTGCCCAGCAAGTCGGGGGTAGCTTGGAGTCAGATCTGCACCGACGCGATTTTACGGTGAACGCGATCGCCTATCACCCGCACACAGAGCAAATTTTTGACCCTCTCAGGGGCTGTACTGATTTGGAGCGTCAGCTCCTGAGGATGATTGCACCTGACAACCTGGCAGATGACCCCTTGCGGTTATTACGAGCCTATCGACAGGCAGCTCAGCTAGGTTTTGCTCTAGATGGCCAAACACGCGAAACTATTCATCAGCTGGCGCCCCTCCTCGACAAGGTTGCGGCTGAACGGGTACGGGGCGAAATCGATTGCCTGCTGAGTAAGGTGGAGGGTACACCTTTGGTGAAACTAGCCTGGGAAGATGGTGTTCTAGAAACTTGGTTACCCAACTTGAATGCGCAGCAGATTAGTAAACTCATGGCCGTGGATGAAGCTTATGGCTACCTGCAGGAAAATCGTCTCGGTTTTGCCAAGCTCCTCACCGGCTGGGTAAAAGAGCAAACACCGCCGGGGTTTCATCGGAGCTGGTTTAAAGCTGCCAAGTTGAGCCGTATCTTATCTGCCGATTTGGCCATCGCCGAAGCCGAGCTCACCCACTTTAAGTACAGTCGTGCTGAGCAGCAGGCCGTGTTAGCAATTTTGCGGGCCTGGCCTCAGTTGGTTGCGATCGCCGAGGGCGATTTCTCGCGTCGCCAACAATATCACCTGTTCAAAACTGCCGGTAGTAGCTTCATCGCGCTGGCTTTAGTGGGCCTAGCTGAGGGACTCCCCTTGTCATTGCTAGAAAATCTAATGGATCGCTTTGCTGATCCTACGGACCCTATTGCCTATCCCCGACCAGTGGTCAGTGGCCGGGATGTGATGAAACATTTAGGACTACGTCCCGGCCCTCACATCGGTGACTTGCTTGCAGCCGTCGAACTAGCCCACGCTGAAGGACATATCCATAGCCCGCAGGATGCTCTTGACTGGTTATCTCACTACCAAGCCCAAACCTTTTAAGGACACACGACAGCCTGCTCTTCGATGTCAGAAAAGTTACCAACTTTCAGCGAGTTTCCCGGGAGAACACAAGGTCTGTTGCCCTCCCATAGCGGGAAAGTCACACGACTTGGCAAGTTACGAGCAGAGAAAAATAGAGGCTGGTGAGCGCCGTTTCTAACCGGGCATGAGCACCTCCATAATCTGTGGGATAGACTGGCCTTGAGCCAGGAGCCCCTGCGTCATCTCCAGCAGTTGTTGCAG
>JBCBJE010000127.1:0-9491 GCA_038523735.1 Cyanobacteria bacterium J06626_18
CCCAATGAAGATACGCATTTTTCTGGTTAATGGACCAGAAAAATGCGCTACCGAGTCGCAGCCGCACCTGGATGGCAGTGTAGTTTTAACCTGAGTTCGGTTTAAGCAGCGGGCGGTAAAGCCCATTCGAGATGGGGCTTTGGCTTTTTGGCTTGGTGGCAGTAAGCAATCAACCCGCAGATGATGCTGACCGAGCAATTGTTGAAGCTGCGGTGCCTGGAATGCTCAATCTGTGAGATGTTCTTGAGCTGGTCAATCACCGTCTCGATAATGGCTCGTTTTCGCGAGAGTAGCTTGTCATTCAGACGCATCAGGTGGTTCTTCATGTTGCGCTTAGGCTTAGCAAAGAACTCGATACCGAACAGCTTCAAGAGCTTTTCAGCCTTCTCCTTTGAGACATACCCCTTATCCGCAAAGACTTTGCCATGCAGCTTGCAAAGCAGGTCAATCAGTGGCTTGCGGTCATCGGTGTTGCCAGGTGTCACCGTTAGGTTAAGCAGTTCACCACACTCGTTGACCACAAGGTGAAGCTTAAAGCCATAGAACCAATCGACTGAGGTTTTGCCACGAGCTGCCACATCCTTGAACACCTTGTGCTGGCTGATGCGGCGGTTGTGACAGACCTTAAGACAGGTGGAATCAATGAAGCTAATGCCCGTGCAGCTGCCGAAGCAGTGCTTGAGATAGCAGCATAAGGGCATCAAGCAAGAGGGCATCCATTCGACGAAGCGTTGATAGCTCACCAGCTTTGGAAAAGCGTCTCGCCAATGCTGGCAGACCTTATCCAGGTAGTAGTGCTTGAAATTCCGGTAGTAGCTGCGATGGAAGCTGATCAAGATCGTCATGATCTCGCTGAGACTCAGCGACCGAGGACGTCGACGTCTTTTCAACCCATTCCCTATCAGTTGGCGGTGCCATAGCGGTTCGAACACCTGACAGAAGTCATCGACGTGGCAAAAGAGTTCTTCTAAGCTGGACATAAGTTGAGGACAGGGGATGGAGGTTTAGTAATTCCAGCCTACCTGTCCTCCTTTTTTGCGGCTTACCTTATCCCGAACTGACGTTAGTTTTACCTTGAAATGGACGCAGGATTTGATAACGATCCAAGAAATGGAGGTATTACTCCACGTTGCAGGAAAGTGGGTAGGGCTTTCAGATGGAAGGTCGATAGGGTATGGGCGATTTGAAATTATGAGTATTGGTACAGGTAACTGTTAGGACAGCATCTGTCCACCTTTTACATGGCATGGCACGGTTCTTATCGAAAAAGATGGAGGTTATTACGTCACCCAGGCTATAAGCCGATTTCTAGCTAGGCAGTTGTTGGCGTTACCTCCGAAAAAGGAGCTTGGCTAAAAAGCGGACCAAGCTCGCTAAAGTCAGAGGCGCTCCCATTCGAAGCTATCTCATCCCAAGCGTTGAGTGTTGGTTCGGCAGTCTTAAGAGAAGATATTTCCCACCAATGGGGCGTTGGGAGGTCTGTCTCTCGCCAACCTCCAGGTGTTGTGCCAGCGGGTGCAAGGATAGCAATGGGAACTATCATTTCCTGAGGGTTAATCCCACCGTGATAGCCATACTTCTTACCTTTGGAGTAACGGATGTTTTCAGTCCAAGGGGCAATAATAGATTGACCGTCTGGTGCAATAACCCGCTCGCCGGTCATGTGCAGTTCTCTATCGTTGGACTTGCCCTGATCAGCTCTCCAACGCTCTCCACCTTTGGCCTCTTTAGAGGTGTTTTGATAGCTGTTACCGTAATGCAAAACGTGGCCGTGATCGCTAGTTAAAACGATGAGTCGATTGGCTTCGCTGGCTGCTTTCAGAATAGGTTCAAGGGTCTTAATGCGATCGCAACTCCATTCAATATCAACCTGGTCCCCTTTGCTGAGCAGATCATCAACGGCATTAATCACCAGCCCCACCACCTGATGCTTATCAGATGCTAAGGCGTCATAGACCTCGCCTGACAAGCGTGGAGGGGTAATAGACTGGAGCGCATCTTTATGAAAAAGCAGCGGTGGCCGACTTCTTTTACAGTGTTGTAATAGGGCTGGGTGCTTGGTAAAGCCTTTTTTCTCGTGGTTTTGTTGCCCCCGAGTCAGCTGACCACAGAGCAAACTGGCACGAGATACGCTAGTTTCCGAGGGAATTGCTGCCAGGCCAGATCGCAAGGGGGAATCGTGGGATTCTGGCACAACCAGATGCCAGTGTTGCTGCGTCAAATCGGTAAGCAACTCATGGCCTACAGCCAGGCTCATGCCATCCAAAACAATCAATAGAACGGGGTGATCTTCTGTTAAGGGAGCAACCACGGTCTCTAAAATGCGTTCCACGGGTAAAACCGCCTTTTGGGTTGAGCCAATGGCCGTCCAGTTCTGAAGCAGCTGGGCAAATTGGTGAGACTGCTTTTCTCGAATTGTCGTGACGGACTCAAACAGCTTCCCATAGGCGGTAGATAGCTCTCTGTTGGGTTCAGCGATAGGTAGCATCAGCCTGGCCCAATCGAGGAAGCTGCCCTCTTGGGTGTAGTGGCTCATCGCCTCTTCCAGGGATTTGGGGTTCTCAGAGCTTGCGTCTGTAGAGACAACTAACCACTGAGCCAGTCGAATGGCCATATCAAGCCGCTGCAGACGACGACTGTCCTTGTGGATGATGGCGTACTGATGCTGCTGAATACTTTGGTAAGTATCCAATACCGCCGCCAGATTGGACTGTGTTGGTTTCTGGATATGGGTAATCAGTCTTTTACCGAGCCCAGTCAAATGCTGATTAAACCCCTGCTCTGAGACTGAACTGAGATGGGCAAAGGGGCTAGCTCCGATATCTTCAAGAATATTGTCGCTACGCTGAATGATGGCTTGTCGCAAGTTCAGCGATAACTGATCCAAGGCCTGTTGAGCTGCTGAGCTCCAAACCTCCATCACGTTGACGGGAGGGGTTATCCCAGCGAGGAAACGTTCTTCAAACTTGCCAATTGCTTTATCCAGCTGAGCGTCCGGATGGTAGACCACCAGAGCCGCCAGGCCCAGCGGTAAGGCATCGGGCTGAAGATTGTGTTCTACGCATTGCAAGATGGTCTCCACCGCTGGGCCTGCTAGGTTACTTAGCCAATCGATAGCAGCTGTCTGAAATGCTTCAGGAGCCCTTTGATAGCGTTCTATGTGGTCTTGCACGGTGGACCATTGCAAAATTGCTGGCAGATCCGGTCGTTCCGTATTCAAATGCAGCCCGTGCTGAAGTAGCAATGGCCAAACGACTTCTGCATCTAAAAAGCCGCCCATTACTGGCGAATAACGATTAGCGGGCATCCAATCCATTAGAGCTTCTGGGATCCACTGATGTTTAACCAGTCGGGGATCAATGTTGGCAGCCCTAAATAGGGATTTAACGATTTGCCACGAGTCGATGGTGAATAGGCGCTGCTTGACGAACCGAATCAGAATATCTTCCGCCAGATCACCCTGAGGGATAGGAGTAATCAAAACCTGAATAGCATCAGCCAGGGTGTCATCCTGTTCGCGCTCTTGCTGACCTTTTTGCAGGGCAATGCGCAGTGCGAGGGGAGAATCGCACTGATCAATGAGGTAGCACTGATCACCGTCAACCTGCTGACGTTCTCCGGTCCAGCGGCCTTGAGCATGAATGCCAATGACCCGGCTCCCGTTTGATTTCTGCAGGATGGCAGTAACTTGGGCCTTAATCTGACTGAACGTAGGGGCGGCTATCACGCGTCGTGATCACCCTCCTCAATGATCCAACTAATGTTTAGGCGCACATTGTCCCCTGAATTGAGTTCTTTGCCCAGTTTGATCAGAAGTTCTTCCGCTGCTTTCAGCCCCAAGTCAGTTTCATTGCCAAATTTTCTGGGAGGAATAGTTACCCGTTGATCTTTCGTCGCGCTACCGGGCTGAGGTTCCGGTGGCGTAACGGGTGGAGGGGCAACAGGGGGCTTAACCGGTGGTGATGGTGGAACCGGCGGCTGAGGCGATTGAGTTAGGAGTCTGATAGCCTGATTTTGGGATTGCTTAAGCTGCAGCCCCAGACTGATAACGTGCTCATCACTTTGAATGGCCTTGGCTAAAGTTTCTAAAATCGCCTGTGCTTTGGCCTGTCGCTCATCTTCTAGGTCAGCGATGCCGTCAAAGATATCCCAACTTACGCCATCCAGTGTGCCGGTCAGATTAGCGGCTTTCTTCAAGCATTCAGACATAGCTGCTTCAGAAGTTGCGATCGCAACCTCGGCCAGGGCTTCCACCACATCTTCATCCTTAGCAGTGCTGAGCTGTTCCACCATTGCCAGGGTAGTGGATGCTGTGGTCATGCGATCGCACGCCTCGGGCAGCTTGAGCATTTCCAAACTATCCCGCAACACCCCCACATAACCCTGGCAATTTTCTAAAGCAGCCTTAGCCTTGTCTTGAACCTTAGAGGTCAAATCGGCAACGGTGCTGGCTTTGCGTAAAGCAGCCACGGAGGAAATGCCCCAAATCTCCTTAGCCCGCTGTAGGGAAAGCTGCCAGGTCGCTTCATCAGGTAGCGTCTGCTCCTTGAGTTCACAGTCCTTGGGCAAATTTTTGAGGTCCCCGTCGAAGGGAGTGTTATGGCGAAAGAAGCTACGTCCTGTCTGCTCTGCATAAATCAAAATGACCAGGTTTTGCAGTTCCGGCGAAAGCCCCATGGGCTTGGGTTTATCAATCCATTCCCGTAACTGGCTGACCTGGGGGATACCGCCATGCTCAGCAATTTTCTTGGTGAAATGGGTCTTCCAATATTGGCCCAGCACGAAGTGGGTGGCGTCAGCACCCATTTCCCCTAGCATCAAAGGGTTTGCCAGCTGACGCACCATCGGACGAAACTTAGACTCAACCGCAATGCGCCCATCGGTCGTTTGGGCAGCCTGGCTGGCGTATTCGTACACCTTTTTGATGGTGTTAAATTTACTGGCATCGCATCCAAAGTCTGGCGCTGCTGGAAACTCATGGTCCATGGCCTGTTCCAGCAGGTGCTGTAGCCCCTGGGAGAGGTTGGCTGCAGTAGGAGGTTGCAGCGTCAAACCGGGCTGTAGAGATACAAACTGCTCGTTCAGCTCCAGACTAGATGACTCGTCTAAAGACTCACGGGCAGTGCTGATGCCGTAGGCAGCATCAACGTGGTTGTGCACCCGCTGTCGCAGAACGCTACGTTGATTGTCCAGTAAGGTTTTAGCTGTCTGCCGATCTTGGGGAGAGAGATGATGGGCATAACCCGAAAATCGTTCGCCTGTTAACACATGCTCCAAAATCAGCAGAGTGCCGAGATCTTTATTGGCGTCCTCGCTAAAGAAAGAGGGTATCCAACAGATCGTCTTGGCCCCTTCGGGGTGACTTTCCCGAAATGTTGTTGTGCATTTCTGGTAATCATCCCTAGGGTAAAAGCCCATTTCATCAAAGGGATAGTCAATGATGACCTTCCATCGATCATCCAGATTCTCCATCGAGGCTTCCGGTAGCTCGCGAATATTGCCAAAGATCACCACGCAGGAGCGCTGGGTATTTTTCCAGGTGAAGTCATGTTCCTGCTCAAATTTGTCTTCAACCTGAATGTTGAGTTGGGCATACACCATTTCACGAATTAGGCGCAGGCGATTGCCTCGGTTATCTTCCCGTTCGGCCTGTTTCAGAATCGTGTCAGTATCGACCCCAGACAGCTGCACCGAAATGCTGGGGTTGGTCATTTCTTCCCCAATGCGGATTTCGCCGATGCTGGCGGCCCAATCTCGACAGCGCTTTAGGACCAGTTGGCTTTCCCGTCCAGGAATGGGGGATTTAATCGTGCCGTGGTTGAGGCTGGTCAAACGATCTGCGTTAAGTCCTCGGAGCGACTCTACTTGAGGCACCAAGGCAGACAGCAGCAGGGTTTTGATCAGCCGGTCGTCGTTGCGAAAGGCTGATCGCTTGGTGTCGTTTACGGGCAACTTTTCCAGGTCTTCTTGACGACCGTGGGTTTTCTCAAGTTCGGGCAGCAGCTTTTGCTGGTAAAGTCGCTTGGCATTATCAAAGTGGGTGGCCATTTCGGGGCTAAAGGCTTCGTCACCGTGGGCCACCACATCGAACAGGTCACCAACGGGGATGATATCGCCCACAGTTAGGCTTTCGCGGTGATCCACGAGCAGCTGCATCATCACCTTCAGGGCGGTCCGTTCGCGCTGCAACACGCTAGAAACGGCAATTAGGGTCTGCACCAGAGCCGGACTAAAGGGGTAAACCTTACGGAACATCTCCCGATCGCCTTCACTGGTGAGCAGGATATTCATCACCGACTCGCGCACCCTGGCAGTTTGCTCAAAGGCCGCGTTCAGTTCATCTCTAGCGGCTTTAGTTTTGCATTTAAGCACCCGCTTTTCGGCGATAGCAGGCAGGTTTCGGTCTTCTAGTGTGATGCGGTGGAACCGACCTTCCCAGTGTTTTAGGGCATCGCTAAAGTTGAGCCGATCTGCACCGGGGATAGAGTCGCCAATGAGTTCGCTCAGATCCCGCTGACGGGCTACAAAACTGACGATGGGAATAGGGCGATCGGCCAGTTGAGCTTCAACGAGCTTAGACAGTTTCTGGCCTTCTTGGTGAATGAACTTTAGGTCAGTCGCACGACTAGCCAGCCAAAGGATCAGTTCATCTAGGAAAAGGATGAGGGCATCGTAGCCAAGGGCCTTGGCATGTTTGCTGATGATAGATAACCCCTGATCAAGCGAGACGAATGCCTCCCCCTGGGCACCCGCCTGCACGTCATAGGAGCTAAAGAACTGCTTGACTAGGGCGCTGATCAGTTGAGAGCGCTCTTCATCACCGGGGCTTACAGCAATCGCGGCTTCAAACCTAGTAGCATCCCAACCTTCTGCCAATTCGCCCCAACCGCTGTCGCTGCTGGCTCCTTCGCCCAGGGTACTGAAGAAGGTTTCATCCCCAACTTTGGTCCTTAGGGCCTGGGCATCATCAAACAGCCGCTCTGCTAGGTAAACACCGGGAATAGGAGCCTCGGGATGGTGTCGGCGAATAAAGTCTACATAGCCGCCCAGAATGCCGGACTCCATGTCCTTGGCACCGATCATGTGGTACGGCACCAGTAAGAATTTTTTGCCGGTGATCCAGTCGTTGTGTTTGGTAATGACTGGAGCCAGTTTTTTGATGCCCTTGGCTTCGGGGACGCCTTCCAAAATTAGGTTCAGTACTGCCATAAAGTGGCTTTTACCACTGCCAAAGCTGCCGTGCAGGTAGCTGGCCTTGCTGCTATTGCTTTGGATAGCGCTTTGAATAAATGTCAGGGCGTTGTCGAAGCAGTCTTTGAGTTCTGGCGTGACGACGTAGTTCTTAAGGGTGGCCTCGGCACGGGTGACGCCTTCGGTGAGCTTGAGGACGAAATCGCCTTTTTGCAGGCGCTCGGGAATTTCGATTAGGTCTTTAATCAGGGTCATAGGAGTAAATCTAGGGGCTTAACGATTACAGGAAAGAAAATAAGGAAGTAATGCTTTCAGATATCAACGTCAATAACGGTTGCAATGGTGAGAGAAATCAAAGCCATTATTCAGTTGGCTTGCAATAAGACACATTCATCGTTTTTTCCTCCCCTTGCCTTTCTTGGATGTCTTAGGCGGCTCCCAGGCGCGGATATCTTCTAGGGTAAGCCCCATTTGCCGGGCTTCTTCTTCGATGAATCCTTCGTAGAAGTCGCCCATTTTTTCGTTAAAGGTGGGGTCGAGGTCGTTGTGCCATTGCTTCAGCCAGGGCAGTAGCTCTAGCAGGCAGCCGAGTAGGGGCACTAGGCGGGGGTCGTCGCGTCCGCCGAAGTTTTCTTGTACGTCTACGTAGTAGGTGCTGATGGCTTGGGCCAGCTGTAGGTGGTTGTAGCCTGCCCAGGCAATTACTGGGAAGCCGTCTGGACCTTCGCAGTTAGGGAAGCTGACCCAGCGTTCTTTGGGTACATCGAGTTTGCCCCGCAATTTCCAATAGTGGGTTTTGGCAAAGTCCTTAGTGGTGTATTTGGGAGGGACAGGGATGGGACCGATGTCGGCTTCTTTGAGGCGTTTGGCGGCGGTGGGGTCGAGGTAGTTGGGATCTTCGTGGGGAAGTTGGCTACGGGCGTCGATGGCGTCTTCCTGGCGTTGGAGCTGCCAGGTGTGTTCCCAGTCGGCACGTTTGCGAAAGCCGGAGGGTTTATAGCGGAGGGTAGGGAGGAGAGGGACTGTTTGTTTATCGACGAGGGCGTCGATGAGTTTTTGCACGTTGAAGGCGGGGTCGCTGCGGTAGAACTCGCCTACTTGGAAGAAGTCGGTGTCCTGGCGGACGATGTCAGCCAGTTTGGCGGTCGAGATGAGGGTGGGGTCAGTAATTTTGGCGGTAGGGGTGCCCTCGTCATTCATACGACCATCGAAGTCAAAGTAGCTTTCAAGTCGGTCAATGAGCCAGGTTTCGAGGGCGCGTTGGAGCTGGGAGTCCCAGGATTCGGTGTTCCAGCGACGCTTATATTCGGGCTGTTCAATCAGGCCAATATTTTTGTCAGTTTCGATCAGTTGAATGCGACGTTCAACGAGTTGCTTGTAGTCGTCAGGCCAGTGAGCAGGGATTTCAGTGATTGGGATAGAGTTGTGGCGATCGAACCAGGTAGTTTCTAGTTTGCCTGCTTGAACTTGACGAGCCATAACAATTTCAAACGCTCTTTGGCCTAATTCAATTTTTGGAGGGGAAGAAGTGTAGTCCATATCTTCTTCGACAAGTCCATATAACTCGTAGCATTGCCAGTCAAGCTCTTCTTGAAGAGCAATCAACAGGTGAAGTGTATGCAGCCAGTCTTCTATATCACCTCGAAGATCAGCTAACGGAGATAGATCACTCAACTTGTCTGCAAGCTGATCTATTTTGCCTGCCAAATGAAGTGGGAAGGCTTTTGGGACAGGTAAATCTGTTACATTCGAAGCATTAAAAGCGTATCTTTCATCCCAAAGCGTTTTTCTTATTCGAGCTCCTTCAGTACCTACGTGGTCTCCTCCTTTTGGAAAACATACTTGCTTAAGCCAAAAGCAGGCGGCGGAGCTATTCAGCAACCCCAACATTTCCAGATGGTCATCCTCTGTTGCTCCGGCAGCTAGCTTGATTACGGGTGCTGTTTGTTTGAACACCTTACCACCGCGTTCTAAGGCAAAGTGGTTATGAGTAGAAACTTCAGCGAATGTGATTGATAGAGGCGTCTTAACCTTGTCTATGTAAACTTCACGGAGTGCCCACCAAGGAATCCCTTTCTCTTCTACTGGTACACCAAACGCCTTCCGATGTTTTAAGGTTTCTCGATACGGCCATAAAAAATTAAGATGTGTCCGAATGACGTCAATATTCAAGCGATTTCCACACTCATCGCTAGGCCACAAGATCTTGCTATCCGACTGACATAACCAATCTCTGACAGCCTCTCCATCGCCAAGAGAAATTGTCCTAAGACCTTTCAAAACGTTTGCCTGGTCTTAGG
>JBCBJE010000128.1:0-9488 GCA_038523735.1 Cyanobacteria bacterium J06626_18
TGAAAATATTGTAAAAACCATTGGCTCGGGAGGGCGTTAAGCTGACGTCGAGCTGCGTATCCTTAATAAAGTCTGGGGATAAATCCATGACTTCTTGGGGGGTAAGCCCGTTCATCCCATTAATCAAAAAGGCTACCAGTCCTTTGGTAATCTGGGCGTCAGAATCACCTCGGTAGTGGAGCTTGCCCTCATCAAGCGCAGCGATGACGTATACCTGAGAGACACAGCCCTTGACTTTATTATCTTCTGTCTTGGCGTCTTCAGGGAACTGCTCTAGCTTCTTGGCAAACCACAGCAGTTGCTCATAGCGGCGCTTCGAGTCCGCTACTTTTTGAAAGCGCTTGACCAATTTGTCGATAGACGCGGGTCGGGCAGTTGATGAGGCAGACATTGACAATCGCTCACGGACAACAAAGGACATTACCTTCATTGTAGAGAGCGATCGCAACTAAGCGCGGGCCTTAAAGAAGGACTGCATGCGCATAAAGGGACAGCGAGACGCGCCGGATTGAGGTGGCGCTTCTTGCGGACCTAATGTGGCTAGGTCGTAGCCGGTGGGATAGGTGGTGTTTGGAGTATCGACCAGAAAGTTGGCATGGCGACGCTGAGGCAACCATCGGGCTCCTCGTCGACTCCACTGCAGTAGGTGCTTTAAAGTCCAGCAAACACTGGCGGGCGGCTGCGACCAACCCAGAGCTTTGCGGAGGCGATCATCAACTAAGGCTCTAACCACCGTTGGCACCATAGGAGCGGCGGTTTTGGGTAACCAGCTCTGCATCAAAGCCACTACGGCATTACCAATCATTTGATTGTCGGGGCTGTAGCAAAAGTACTGCGATTCGTAGGCTTGGTTGAACTGCTCAAACGCTTCGTAACTGGGCGGAATGTCGCTGATTCCCATCCGTTGACCCACCGCATGCCAGAATTCGAAGAGCGCCTGTTTTTCCAGTCCAGTAAACGGTCTCCAGCCATAACGGGTGTTCCAGCGTACGGGTTCGTAAATTAGGACCGACAAGACATAGAGAAAATCTTCGTTATAGATAGAGTGGCGACGGTGGATGCGATTCATCGTTGCGATCGCCGCCTGGCCTTGGGGACTGTCGTAACCCCATTTCATAATGTTGCCTAAAATGAGGCCCGTGTCGTCATATCGCTTTTGCGAACGATGAACGAATTCGCCCGTTTGCTTCAATAGACTCGAAATCCGCGGGACGCAAAAGGTTCTAAGAACGGCTAGTTCTAGAGCCCGGTTCATCTCCCAAGGGAAGTCATATCCAACCAGACGATGACAGATGGCAACATGATCTCGATGGGATGAGATCGTACTTGCATATACAGTGAACGGGTGCCCAGTCATAACTCAGCTGTCATAGAGACAGGGAAACACAACAATCTCTGATTCCCTATGCGTTGACTCCGGGGGGCATCCGGTACGCTATTGACTCTTTTACGATTCCTTGATATCTCGCTTTCTTCTGTTAAGCGTTTGGGTCTTTTAGGCGTTTTGGGGCTCTTTGTTAGTTACAAAGCGATGGGCTACGGTTTCGGGCTGAATTGCCGAAAGAATAATGTGGCCCGAGTCCGTGATCATGACAGCGCGTGTCCGGCGACCATAGGTGGCATCGACGAGCTGCCCGCGATCGCGGGCATCGGAGATGATGCGCTTAATCGGGGCCGATTCAGGGCTGACAATCGCAATTACTCTATTCGCTGAAACAATATTGCCAAACCCAATATTAATAAGCTTGATGTCCATATAAAATCCTGTAGTGATACCCCAGATAGCAGACGGTGCAGTGCTTTAGAGAGACTCAGGGATTTGTTTTAATACATAACCCGAGAGACTCATCAAGAATGAATTTTCTGGTAGCAAGCTCAAAACAAATCCTGAGTGCCTACTGATTAGTATTTAGTCCTGACAGGCCACGACGTTCAGGAAAGTCTGGAAGATTGGAGGCTGATCACATGGTAGCCAAAAAAACTGACCTACAAGGCTAAAACGACCTCAAATCTTGGTGTCGCCTCAAAACTGCTATGTCGGGTATTTAATTTGTAACAATATTGTAGAGATATCGTTGTCTGAAGCGCGTGTCAGCGTCAGCCGTCGATTGAGTCGTTTGGGGAGAACGCACATGCAACCTGTTGATTTCACTACTTTGATGGCGACTTGTGCCGAACTTCGTACCGATTGGCTACCTGCCCGCTGCGAGCAAGTCGTACAGCGCGATCGCACCACTATCTGCATTGCCTTGAGAACCCTTCAGCAACGGGCTTGGTTAACAATTGCGTGGCATCCTCAAGCAGCCCGCCTGCATATTGGCGATCCGCCTCCCCGCACACCTGATACCTTCACCTTCAGCCAACAACTCAAGCACCAGCTCAATGGCTATGCCCTCGCTGCAATTGAACCTGTTGCCTCCTGGGAACGGGCGGTGGATTTACAATTTGCCCGCCGCCCTGGGGATCCGATCCAATGGCATTTGTATGTAGAGGTAATGGGCAAGTACAGCAATGTTGTGTTGGTAAATGCTCAGAATCAAATTGTGACGGCAGCTCACCAAGTCACTGAGCAGCAGTCTAGCGTTCGCCCGGTTCTTACAGGCGCTCCGTATGTACTCCCACCTGCCGTTGCAGGCCCCTTTCCTACCCTCGAAGAATCGCAAGAACGGTGGCAGGAAAGAATCGCTTTAATTCCGACAACTCTGAAAAAAGCTCTGTTCAATGCCTACAGCGGCCTGAGTTCCTCCCTTTTAAGAGACCTCGCATACCGAGCTAGCCTCGATCTGAACCTATCTGTTGCAGAGCTGAACTTGGGTGACTGGCAGCGGCTGTTTGAACAATGGCAGTTTTGGCTGCAGTGTCTAGAGAAGGAAACGTTTCAGCCTAGTTTTGTTGAAGGTGGCTATTCCGTTTTGCGAGGAATGCAGCCATCAACATCGAGTGTTCAGTCATTGTTGCGGGATTACTACACCGCTGAGCTGAACCTGCAAGAATTTAACCGTCTTAAGAATCAGCTCAGCCAGCGACTAAAAACTCGGCTCAAAAAGCTGCGCCAGAAGGAAGATACCTTTCGATCGCGTTGGGAGCAATCGGATCAGGCGGATCAGTATCGGCAGCAGGCCGATTTGCTAATGGCCTACAGCTATGAGTGGCAGCCAGGAATGCAGCAAATGGTACTAGCCGATTTTGAAACTGGTGAACCGGTTGAAATTGCACTGGACCCTGAAAAAACTGCTGTGCAAATGGCGCAGGTTTACTACAAGCGTCATCAGAAGCTGAAGCGATCGCGTCAAGCTATTGATCCTCTCTTGAGGGAGGTGCGGGCAGAAGTCAACTATTTAGAGCAGGTAGACGCAGCTCTAAAGCAGATTGAATGCTATGAAACAGAGGCCGATTTAGCGGCGATCGCTGACATTCGCGACGAATTGATTCAGCAAGACTATCTAGAAGATCCCACCTATCGTCCTGGCCAAAACCGCTCCCGCGATGAATTGATGGTTCGCAAATTCACAACGCCCAACAACCTGGAACTTTGGGTAGGACGTAACAATCGCCAAAATGATCTGCTAATTTCGCAAGTGGCTACAGACTATGATCTCTGGTTCCACACGCAGGAAATTCCAGGCAGTCACGTACTGATGCGGCTACACGCAGGACAGGTACCCGACGAGACTGATTTACAGTTCACTGCCGATGTCGCTGCTTACTTCAGCCGAGCTCAACAAGCTGACCAAGTGCCAGTGGTGTACACACAACCCCAGTACGTCTTCAAACCCAAAGGGGCACGTCCCGGCATGGTGATATACACGCATGAAACTGTCTTATGGGGACAACCTCAAACAATGCGGAAAATCTTGGAGGGAGCCGTTCCTTCGCAGGCGCTTGCGTCTACAGCTCCTTAAAGAAACGGAGGAATCGCCGTCGGTCATTAATAAAAGTGATGCCTGCGGCGCGTAAGCTCGAATAATTTTTATCTAACACGATCTCCTATTTTAAAGACTCATGACCAAGATTCTGTGTGACTTGATACAATACTTAGTGGAGGCGTTCATAGACGCAAATTCAGCTTTATTGGCAAAGAGTTTGACTGTGTTTCCTCCAACTTGAGAGAGCAACAAATTTTCATCAGCCGACTTCCCCGGAGGTCGGTTTTTTGTATTTTGGGGGAAGGGGGGTAAGGAGAGAGGAGTGTGAGGGTAGAGGGAGAAAAGTGGAAGGGGCAAGGGTGAAAGGCACGGACAAATGCATGTGTGTACTGCGCCTTTTCACCTTCCCTTTTCCCTTTTCCTTTTCACCTTCCCCACTCCCTTGCCTCCCCCGCTCCCTCTTCCCAGGCAACTCAAGTCTCTGACTGAGCAGAATTCTGGCCGGTTGCATCAGTCTGTTCGACTTGTCGGATGGAGGGCTGTAGATCAAGCCAGTCGCCGAGTTCTTTTGAGAGCCAGCCAATCTCTGGTGGGGTGAGTCCGCCTAGCTTGTTGATTCGGAAAGGATAATTGCCTGCCCAGACAATAATTTCGCCTTTGATTTCCTGTTCGCCCCACTTAGATTTTTGGCGGCTATCATGCACAATTTCCAGTAAGCAAATTTGGCTGCGGCTGACCTCTTGCCAAGAGACAGGCAGGCGCGACAGAATCCGATACTTCAGTGAAATGCTGTGTTGATCGATAACCAGATGCCTCTCTAGCAAAAGACTCACTAGCCCTAAGCAAAGGTGACTACCGATAGATGCGCCCAACCACGCTGCCCAGATCCACCAAAACGTTACTGCAATGATGCATCCCCAACCTGATAAAGGCGGCATTCTGATACCTCGACTGAGCTGTGGAAATGGAATCTTTAGCTCTAAGGCTTCAGCACCTGCTCTCAGGCGAATGGAGCTACCCGCTGGCTGTTCGATGCGAGCAATCTGAGACTGTTCCCATTGTTTGGGCTGTTGTAGTGCTTGCAAAGCGGTGGTAGCGTTGGCGAAGCGTTTTTCTATGGAAGGCTCAATAAGTTGCCGTAGCCAACGTTCGAAGGGCTTATCGAGAGACACGATATCTTCGAAACGAATTCGCAAATCGCGCTGGGGCAGATTGGCTGGATGTGTCCCCGTGAGGAGATAAATGATAGTGGCTCCCAGACTGTAGAGATCAGAGGCTGGCGTGGCGCGTCCGCCGAACTGTTCGGGTGGCATGTAGCCATAGGTGCCGACGACGGTAATGGTTCCGCCTTCGATCGCGACTAGATTTTGCACTGAGCCAAAGTCCACCAAGTAGACGGTACCGGTACTATGGGCAGTGCGATCGCGCAGCAGTACGTTACTGGGTTTGATGTCGCGATGAATGATAGGTGGTACATGGCTATGGAGGTAGTTCAGAATCTTCAGCAACTGGCTGGCAATCTCGACAACCTCGGCCATGGTAAAAGCTCGGCCTCCGCGCAGATGCTCTTCTAAAGACCGAGCGTTGATGTAGGTCTGAACGAGCACAAATCCATGACAGTCTGGGGTATCAATTTCAAAGGAATCGAGATAATTAGGGATGGCCGGATGATGGAGGGCTTGTAGAATGGCGGCTTCTCGCTGAAATAGTTTCAGGTGTTCCCACTCAAATCCGGGGCCAAACCGCAGCACCTTGATAGCAACGGGTTGATCCGTCGCCGTATCGATGGCCAAAAAGGTTCGCTGACCACTGCGCAGTGCGTTTTGTCCCAGAGGCTGCTTGACGCGATAGCGATCTTTGAGAAGTTGTCCTTCCATAGATCTAGACGAAGAGGCGGATAATCCAGGTTAACCGTTCTGGAAGGAGGATGGCGCCGATAGGAAACCAGACGTTTCCTGTGAAATCTTGAACGGCTTAGGCTGTGTCTCTGTTTAAAGAAATGCTGCTGGGTTGCGGCTGCATTCTGCCCCGCTGCCCTTCTACAATGGCTGAAATAAACCCGCTGGCGATCGCGCCCCAAAACCCTCCGTGACTGACTCAACCGCTCCTCTTCTTGTCCTTGTTGACGGGCACTCCTTAGCGTTCCGTTCGTACTACGCCCATGCTCGTAACGCCGAGGGGGGACTGCGGACCTCAACGGGCATTCCGACCAGCGTTTGCTATGGCTTTTTGAAATCACTGCTGGATATGCTGGAGGCCGAGCGACCGCAGTATGCAGCAGTGGCATTCGACTTGGACCAGCCGACTTTTCGCCACGAGTCAGCATCCGATTATAAAGAGGGGCGTCCTGAAGCACCCGAAGATTTTCTGGAAGATGTCCGTAACCTGCAGGAATTGCTGACGGCGATGGGGCTCTGTACTGTGACGGCTCCAGGCTACGAAGCCGATGACGTAATTGGCACGCTGGCTACGCATGGCAAACAAGAGGGCTATCGCGTCAAAATTTTGAGCGGCGATCAGGACCTCTTCCAGCTGATTGATGATGAGGGACAGGTGTCGGTTCTGTACCTGAGCAGCGTATTTGCCAAAGGGGTTGCACGATCCAGTGCGCGCGAATTCCATGCCGAGCAGGTGCAGGAAAAGCTCAACATTCTGCCCACTCAGATAGTGGATTACAAGGCCCTCTGTGGCGATACCTCTGATAATATCCCTGGTGTCAAAGGCATTGGAGCCAAGACAGCTTCTAAGCTTTTGAATGAGTATGGAACGCTCGATGCCGTCTATGCAGACCTAGACAATATCAAAGGCGCGACGCAGAAAAAGCTACGGGAAGGGCGCGAAAACGCCTATCACTCACAGTTCATGGCTCGGATTGTCATCGATGTGAGCTTAGAGGCTCATCTAGGAACCTGTCAGCTGCAGGGCTTCGAGACCGACAAGGTAGAACCCCTTCTAAGAAAACTGGAGTTTCAACAGTTCATCAGCCGTTTGCCCTATATCCAGGGGGCGCTGGGGGGGGAAGCGCCTCCCGCAAAAGCCAACTCATCCATGGCAGAAACGCTGGATGATGGTGGGTTCTCGGAAGATACCGCCTTCTTTACAGCTGAGGAAACGGATCAGGCTCAAGCAGTAGAGACTGTCACTATTACCCCCCAAGTCATCACGACTGAAGCTGAACTATACGAGCTACTAGATACGCTTAGCCTGCAGACGGATGCCGCAGCGCCCGTTGCTTGGGATACCGAAACCACTTCTTTAGAACCCAAGGATGCGGCTTTAGTAGGCATTGGCTGCTGTTGGGGACCGGGAGCCTCAGATCTGGCGTACATTCCCTTGGGGCATGTTGAGGGAGCGCAGTTGGATCAGGCTTTGGTACTGGAGGCTCTACGCCCAATTCTGGAGGGGGCGAGCTATCCCAAGGCACTGCAAAATGCCAAGTACGATCGCCTGGTACTGCGATCGCAGGGCATCACCCTCCAAGGCGTTGTCTTTGACACGATGCTAGCCAGCTATGTGCTGAATCCAGAAGCCAGTCATAACCTCAGCGACTTATCCCTGCGCTATCTCAATCTCTTTGCTGATAGCTATACCGACCTAGTCCCCAAGGGCAAAACGATTGCCGATATTGCGATCGCTAAGGTCGCTCAGTACTGTGGCTCAGACGTTCATACTACCTACCGCTTGGTCCCTATCCTGAATGCCGAACTGGAGAAAGTCGCAGATTTGCACCGACTTCTGACCGAGGTGGAGGTACCGTTAGAACCCGTTTTGGCTGAGATGGAGTTTCAAGGGGTCCGCATTGACTCTGACTATCTGGCCAACTTCTCTAAACAACTTGAGAAGGACTTGAGTCGCATTGAAGAAGAAGCCTACGAACTGGCTGACAAGACCTTCAATTTGGGGTCCCCCAAGCAGTTGAGTGAACTCCTGTTCGATACTCTGGGGTTAGACAAGCGCAAGTCCCGCCGCAACAAGTCTGGTAACTACTCCACCGATGCCGCCACGCTGGAAAAACTACAAGGCGACCACCCCGTCGTGGACCTAATTGTCGAGCATCGTACTCTATCGAAGCTCAAGTCCACTTATGTCGATGCCTTACCAGAGCTGGTCCGACGCGATACGCACCGGGTCCATACCGATTTCAACCAGGCCATCACCGCTACAGGACGCCTCTCTTCCTCCAATCCCAACCTCCAAAATATCCCCATTCGCACGGCGTTTAGTCGCCAAATTCGTGCGGCCTTTGTGCCAGAACCGGGCTGGAAGCTGATATCAGCCGACTACTCTCAAATCGAGCTGCGAATTCTAGCTCACCTCAGTGAAGAGCCGGTGCTGGTCGAGGCATACAACAACCGCGAAGATGTTCACGCCCTGACGGCTCGCCTGCTGTATGAAAAAGACGAAATTTCTTCGGAAGAGCGGCAGGTCGGTAAGGTAATCAACTTTGGCATCATTTACGGCATGGGCGCGGCTCGCTTTGCCCGTGAAGCTAATGTCAGCCGCACCGAAGCGAAGACCTTTATCGATCGCTATTACGATCGCTATCCCAATGTGTTTGAGTATCTGCAGCAAATGCAGCGTGAGGCGATCGCTCACGGCTATGTGCAAACGCTGATGGGCCGTCGCCGCTATTTCAACTTTACTAGTGGTCAGCTCAGAGCCTTAAAAGGGGAAGATGTCAATGCGATCGACCTCAATAACCTAGGACGCATCAGCGGCTATGACGCTGGCTCACTCCGAGCAGCTGCCAACGCACCCATCCAAGGCTCCAGCGCGGACATCATCAAAGTTGCCATGATTCACCTGCAGGAGGTGCTGCAGAATTACCAAGCACGGCTTTTGCTGCAGGTACACGATGAACTGGTACTTGAAGTACCACCAGACGAATGGACTGAACTGGAATCCAAAGTTATCGACACGATGGAATCGGCAGTGTCTCTGAAGGTGCCGCTAGTAGTGGAGGCAAATGCTGGACCCAACTGGATGGAGGCGAAATAGGATCCATTTAGCTTGTACTGAGGCTACCAGTTTCGTCAAAGCTATACACTCTTTATCTTGATGTTTGGATTCGGACCTTGCAGCACTGCTAAGTTTCTGTTTCAGCAATGTTTTAACTTGTGGCTGATCTGAGCTAACCACTTAGGAGCACAGGGTATCTCCAGAAATATGCAGACACTTTCCACCTAATTGCCCGTATTAGGATGTTAGGCTAGCAAGTACCAACCTAATCTCCTTATCAGGATGGTCAAGCTGAAATGTTTCTACCTATTACGTAGTCCTTAAAGGTTATTTGTCTCAGCTCTCTGAGATGTTGATTTTCATGGTTATAATTATGTCTGAGCAGAAACAATTACTGGGAAATAGATGGATAGGAGAGATTTGATTGCTAGAGGTTACTTTCCTAGAGAACTCCCTCCACCATTTAAGGCTAATTCGCTTGCCGACTTTGTGATAGCTGACAGATTCTTGCAAACACCTTCTAGAACTAATTCAAAACTTTACTCACACAGCCATATAAGGTACGGCCCTTTAAGAAGTTAGACTTTCGTGTTACTAATTTAACCTCACTCCAGTTATCCTCTATAACTTTAGCCATTTCCACGAAAAAGGCTGGATTTGGAA
>JBCBJE010000129.1:0-9457 GCA_038523735.1 Cyanobacteria bacterium J06626_18
CGGCAAAGTCTACAAAGGCAAGGGGGAGCGCGAGAATAATTGGACCGATCTGAAAACAGCCCAACAGCTCACGGAAGAAGCGCTCTTCCTAGCAAAGACTGTCAATGCGGCGGATATCAGCTATCTCTGGTACGAACAGCTGGGAGATTTGCATCTGCGGTTAGGGGAGGCAGGACAGGAAGCTGACTATAAACCGGCAGCGATCGCGGCCTACCGTGGAGCCGTCAATTCGCTCAAAGTTCTCCGCAGCGACCTCACCCAGATCAACCCCGAAATTCGCTTTTCCTTTCAGAACGTCATTGAGCCCCTGCACCGCAAGTTCATTAGTCTTCTACTAGATGAAGAGGTATCGCCAAGTCAGGCCAACTTGAACGATACAACCACGGTTCTAGAGTCTCTGCAACTCCAGGAGATTGAGAATTTTCTCAGAGCCGACTGTCTCGCAGGCATCGAAAAATCTGTGGACGAAATTGCCGATGAGATTGCCGGCGACCAGCGCGTGGCCGTGCTCTACCCCGTCATTCTGCCTGATCGATTGGGCATTATCGCTAAGTTTCCAGCGGACCCCCCTCAAGCCGAACAGGAAACCGCTACCGGCACCCTGCAATACTACCAATCCCCCCTAAATCCGGGCGACTTAAAGGAAGCCATCACCAAAATGCGCCGCCAGTTAAAGTCCGGTAGCTTTAATGTGCAAAAGACCGGCCAGCAAATCTACAACTGGATTTTCCCTCCAAACCTTCAGCAAGACTTAGCGAGTCATGCACCCGATACCCTGGTCTTCATCCCCGATGGCATTCTGCGAAACATTCCCATCGCGGCTCTGTACGATGGCGATGACTACCTGGCTGAGAAGTACAGTGTCGCGATCGTGCCTCCTGGTTTGAGACTGGATGCCAAATCCTTCCGAGAAAAATCACTCACGGCCCTAACATTTGGCTTGACTGAGGCCAGAGCTGGCCTGCCCCCGTTACCTAACGTCGCAACCGAAATCGAGCGGATCGAACAACAAATTCCGACTCAAACGTTTCTGGAC
Organism: Cyanobacteria bacterium J06626_18; assembly: GCA_038523735.1. Lineage (GTDB taxonomy): Bacteria > Cyanobacteriota > Cyanobacteriia > Phormidesmidales > Phormidesmidaceae > SIO1E4. The sequence goes on from JBCBJE010000129.1 coordinate 1,037, forward strand.
AATCAGTTCACCCGCAGTAATTTCGCCCAGGTTCTACAGCAGTCCTCTGCCCCTTTCATTCATCTCGCTACTCACGGCGAATTTAGCTCCCAACTTGATGAAACCTTCATTCAAGCCTGGGACGATCGCATTTTGATCGACGATTTGAGTCAGTGGCTGCAGCGTGATCGCAGCGAACCTATTGAACTCCTCGTCCTCAGCGCCTGCGAAACCGCCACAGGCGACCAGCGCGCGGTCTTGGGCCTCGCCGGTATGGCCATCCGCGCCGGAGCCCGCAGCACCATCGCCAGTCTCTGGCAAGTCGACGATATTGCCACCTCCATCTTCATGACCCAGTTTTATGAAGCCTTGGCAACGCGATCGGTCAGCAAAGCCGACGCCCTCCGCACTGCCCAAACCCACCTCATCGAAGACCCCAACTTCAGACACCCGTATTACTGGGCCCCGTTTGTGTTGATTGGGAATTGGCTGTAAGGGGGAGTGGGGGAGTGGAAGGGTAGGGCTATTGGAAGTTCCAGTGGGAGGCGGTTTTGATTATGTTGGCTAGTTGGCCGGAAACTTGGTCATAGGTGCGATAAAGCTTTCTCCCAGCTTCAAGATTTAGGTAGCAACATTCGACGGAAAACTCTAACCAGATTTGCGTTTCAGTCGCTTCTGCCTGACAATCGCTAATCTTGGCAATGAAGGCAGCTTTGTAGCATCGTTTCCGCCAAGCCCCTCCCAAGTTGGCACACACAGAACGTGATGATCGTCGAATCTGATCGGTCAAGGAATAGCGCTCTTCAGCTGGAAATCGCTTAGATATCTCAAAGATTTCCATAGCTGCCGAAAATGCTGCTTGATAAACCTACAAATCGCGATAAAACCTCACAAAAGACTTCGCCATTTGCCCCAAAAACCCCATCTCTTCCTCTCTCCTCCAGAATTCCTACCACCCTCCTACTCTTCTACCCTTCCACTCTGCTACCCTCTGTGATCTCTCCGTGAAATTAGCTAGCATTGTGTCCAAAGGAAGCATCACCACTTCGGCTTAACACCCATCGCTACATTTAAGAAGGCGGGATCTTCCATGAATATCTGGCAGAACGTTCGGTTAGTGGCTCCTGGATTAGCTTGCGTGTTCATGGCAGGCAACGGCGTGTTGCTCTTGGCAGGGAGTGCTCACGGGCAGATTGTTCCTGACAACACGCTAGGGACCGAATCGTCTGTAGTGAATTCTGGTGATCTTATTGACCTAATCGAAGGGGGAGCGACACGAGGGAGTGGCCTCTTCCATAGCTTTGAAGACTTTAATGTAGATGCGGGGCAGCAGGTCTATTTTGCGAATCCGGTAGGGATTGAGAATATCTTGAGCCGGGTGACGGGGCTGAATCCTTCGGAAATTAATGGGCTGCTGGGGGTCGATGGTCCTGCAAATCTCTTTTTCCTGAACCCGAACGGCATTGTCTTTGGCCCTGATGCCCAGCTGGATGTGGATGGAGCATTTCTGGCAACGACAAGCGATCGCTTCCAGTTTGCCGATGGCACCGAGTTTCGCGCTACGGACCCCAATGAAGCACCGCTAGTGACGGTCAATATTCCAGTAGGGCTGCAGTTAGGCCCGGATTCGCCTGCGGCACTGGTCAGCGAGGCGGACTTGGAGGCAGGCAGCGACCTGACGCTGTCGGCAGGGTCTGTCACTAGCACAGGCGCACTAACGGCTCCCAGTGGCGCGATTCGGGTGGAGGGGCGATCGGGTAACGTGCAGGTGCAGTCGGTCGAGGCACAGTCTGCAGTACTGTCGGCCAGCGAGAATTTGGTGCTGGAAGAGAGTCGCTTGGTGACTGAGGGTGACTTGTCGCTTGTGGCAGAGCAGACGGTAAGGGTCCGCGACAGTAAGGCGACGCCCTTTCTGGCGGCGGCTGGCGGCGATTTATTAGTACAGGGCACAGCTGGCATCGACATTCTGGCGCTGAATCATTTAGATGTCACCCCTTTTCAAAGCGGCGGGAATTTACAGCTAGTCAGCGATGGCATCGTGTCGGGAGATACCCATTTCGACAGTGGTGGCGGTTTCCAGATTTTGGATACGGCGGGTAATCCCGGTGAGTTTGTCAGCCTCTACGACCCTATTATCCGAGCGGATGGCGATGTGTCCTTTGGAGCCTACACCGGAGCCTCGCTACTGGTCGAGGCTACTGGCGATATTGAAACTACCGGCTCCATTACTGTAACGGAGCCAGATGAAGGGTCGGGTGTTGCTTTGTTAGATGACAACGCTGCAGTCATTCTGCGGGCGGGTGTCGACCCCATGACACTGAATGACAACTTTCCCGATAACCCTCCTTTGGTAATTACAGAAGAGGGAACTGACTTCACCAAAACACCGGGCGGCGGCGGCAACCTGACCATTGGGGACGACATTACAGCAGAAGATACAGTCGGCAACGAAGCAGGCTATATCGAATTAGAAGCAACCGGAGATATCACTCTCAACGGCAGTCTGACTGCCGTCGACAACAGCACGATCCTGCTGCAGGGCAACACGGTGATTGGCAATAATTCCGTCACCCTTACTGCTGACATCGTTGATTTTGATACGACGGTTGATTTGGATGGACGATCGCTCACTGTCTCAGGGGATGAAATCGACTTTGGAGGTGAGGTAACACCGGGTGGCGGTTCGTTAACGCTAGCTCCTTTGAGTGACGATCGCGATATCACGCTAGGAAGGAACAATCCAACGGGAGCTTTGGACCTGACGGCCGCTGAAATCGACTTCTTGGATAGCGGTGGTTTCAGTCAAATCACGATTGGCAGCACCGATGGAACGGGGACTATCAACCTCAGAGCCTTGGGGGATAACGACTTTCAGAGTGACGTGACGATCGCAGGCGGAGGCGAACTTCTAGGCCCCAACAATCGCTCCAATTGGACAACGACAGGAGCCAACGCTGGCGTCTTGGATCTAATGCCAGGGCAAGCAGGTGGCGAAATCACATTTCAGAACTTTGCGGCCATTGACGCGGGTGACCAACAGGACTTTCTAATTGGGACTAGCGGAGCTGATGTCTTCACGGTTGAAGCAGATCCACCAGGAACCCCACCCAATGCACAAGGTGAAAGGGTCACGATCAATGGCACCACATTCGAGGACATTGAGCGGATTAATGCGCTGGGAGGAAACGACACGGTTGTCTTCAATGGTCCTAGATTTGACGGTCCCATTGCGGGCGGTGCGGGTGACCTCACTATACGGGGGGATGAAATCAACTTTGGCAATGATGCCAGCGAAGCGGTTTCGGGGAGCGGCGATCTGTTTATTGAACCGATCAGCTCATCACGACGGATTCTGATCGGGGCTACCAACGATCCGACGAAAGATTTGGAGTTAACCTCCAGCGACATCCAGCGGCTAGAGGATGGCTTTGACTCCATCAACTTTTCAACCCAGGGCGACATTATTGTCAGAAATAGTGCCGTAACGTTTCAAGACCCTTTGATCCTAGACGCAGGGGAAACCGTGAGGATTGATCGGTCCCTCACTGTGACTGAAGATGCTGCGATTACTCTGCAGGGAGACAGAATTGACATCAATGCTAACGTGACTGCACGTTCTGGCAACATCGACGTTTTCGGTAATAATGTCACTGTTGATAACGCCACCCTGAATACTTCGGGGGTGGAGGGAAATGATCCAGGTGGCAACATTCGTATCGGCAGTGCGATCGCTGGCAATGATCTGCAACCCGCAGACTCCATCCGCCTCAATGCCAACAACGCCACGCTGAATGCGGGGGATGATCCAACGGACGGTGGCGTGATTACCCTGGCAGCCCCCTCGTTCGCAGCGCTGTCTTACAACGAAGATCGGTTGCTGGCTCGTCAGGTCATCTTGTTGGTGCCCAACCCCATCGACAGTATTGATCCGAATGAGAATGGCGAGGCTATCTTCCAGAACGTCACGATACGAGCCGCAAATGGAGATGGTGGTCTCACGGTAAATGGCATTACAGCTCCTTTTGGGTTCTTGCCAGATCCGAACGCAGAAGACAGCTTCTTTTTCTCGGATGTCTTTATCGAGACCTTGCCTAATGACACCCCCATCGCGCTGGTTGCCACTGACCAATTCACAGTCGAAGACTTGATGAGTTCACTGGAGGTCAGTCCTCGGTTTAGTGAATTCCGAGCCGGCAATGCATTTGTGGTAGAGGCTGGTGATGCCATTGTGGCTCTCGGCGATTTTCGGATTGCTACAGTGGGGCCTTTGGGTGACAGTGCGATCGCCGATCTTATCCTGGCTGATCCCAACCTTGCTTTACCTGTCCCCCCTGCTCCCGGCAGCACCTTAACAGTCGGAAGCGTCAGCAGCACTAATGGTTCGATCTCGCTGGCCTCCATCGGCAGTCTGAATGTGGAAGGGGCTCTATCAGCCGCTGATGACCTCAACGTTGCGTCCATCGAAACGCTGACGGTTCAAGGCGCTGCTGAGGCAACAAACGGCAATATCACCTTTAACTCAGCAGATAACTTAAACATAATTGGGACCAATGCCAACATTACAACAGGCGGCGACACTACCTTTAGATCGGCGGGCACGTTGAATGTCTCCCGCAGTGATTCTGTCCTAACCACAAGCAGTGGTACTGTCAGCTTCGACTCTGGAGAAACCCTCACGATTTCTGGCAATAACTTCGATATCACAGCTGGCGGAGACGCTGCCAGTTTCACATCGGAGGAAGCACTATCGGCTTCTGGCGATAATTCCAGCATTACAACCAATGGAGGAACGGTCAGCATTACATCAGGGGACACACTGACGGTCTCTGGCAACAACTCCAACATCAGAACTGATGGCGGCACTGTTGAATTGAATGCAGATAACGCCATCACCCTGGATCGCAATATCAATTCTTCGCCTCCCGTACCCATCACAACCCAGGGGGGCGACATTCGCGTTCTGGCCTCTCAGGGTAACATCACCATCACCTCCGACCTGACCAGCCGTAATGCCGCGAATGGCGATGCCTTTAGCGAACTGCAAATCGAAGCCTCCGATGGAACTGTGACCCTATCGGGGGCAACCTTGACGGCGGCGAATCCTGCAAACGCGGATCCGGCTGCATTTGCAGGCAATATTCTGATTGATGCATCCGATGAAATCCAGGTTCTCAACGGCAGCAATTTATCTACAGATGGGCGATCCGGTCGAATTTTTATCGGACCCAATGATCCTGATGCCAACACTTTGGTGCCAACACAGGTAACCATTGCGGACAGTTCTCTATCAACCACAAACGGGGTGACTGGCGGTTCGGCAGATGCGGGCAATATTCAAATCAGCAGCGATCGCGTAGATGTTTCAGGTAGTACCATCCAGTCCGACACCATTGGCAGCGGCAATGCCGGAACGATTTCCCTAACAGCCAGGGATGGGGGCGATGTCGCTGTGGTAGGGAATAGTACCATCAGTTCTGGAACGAGCGGGGCTGGCAATGCCGGGACAATTTCCCTGACGGCTCAAAATGGTGGCAATGTTGAACTGTCAGGCAACAGCACGATTAGTTCGGACACCAGTGGGGCTGGCAACGCAGGCAGTATTTCGCTTACGGCTCAGACGGATGGCGAAGTCATTATTGAAACTGCTAGTCAAGTGACGACCGATGTCAATAGCGCCACGGCCACGGGCACTGGGGGAGATATCACCATCCTGGCTCCCAATGTCACTATTACTGGAGCTGGCACTCAGGTGAGTGCGAATACCAATAGTGATGTGATTACCAATACCCAGGGGCAAGGTGGCAGTATTAGCATCACTGGCGAGAGCCCAACGCAGAGTATTACCGTTAGCGATCGCGCCCAAGTTACTGCCAACACAACCGGTCGCGCTCAAGGGGGAAGTGTTACTCTCAGCGCGCCTAATCAAGGCAGCATTGATGTTTCCGGAGCCACTGTTGCAGCCATTACGGAACAGGAGGGGAATGCGGGCGAAGTTACGCTAACAGGCAATACCCTTACCGTTGTGAACGGTGGTATTCTCGCCCAGGCGCTCCAAAATGGCAGGGCTGGAGATATTGTGGTTAATGCTACCGATGCAGTTACCCTCAGTGGCCCCCTCAATGCCAACACACTAGGGGGCATCATTGCCTCCTCAGGCGAGGGCGGAACTGGGGGCAGCATCCGCGTCAATACACCGCAGCTGGCAGTAGAAAATGGGGCTGCGATCGCCGCGAGTGCCACGGGAACAGGCGACGCTGGCTCAGTCACCATTAACGCTACAACGGTCGACCTAAGTAACAGCAGCGAAATTACCACCCAAACAGATGCAGGAACAGCCAATACCGACGGTATCCAACTACAGAATTTGGCAACGCTCTCAGTCGAGAACAGCTTGATTTCTGCCTCGACGCAAAGTGGGACCGCTGGAGGGATTAATATTGACGCCACCGATTCTGTTACCCTCCGCGGTCGGCTCGATGCAGCAAATCCAGGGGGGATTGGAGCTTCCTCAGGCAATGGTGGAAGTGGAGGCAGCATCCGCGTCACCACACCGCAGTTGCTTCTGGAAGAAGGAGCTGCCGTGGCCGCCAGTGCCTCAGGAACGGGCAATGCGGGGTCTGTGACCGTTGACGCTACCACAGTGGGTCTCAGCAGTGGCAGCGAAATCACGACCGAAACAGCAGCCGGCAATGCGGACATGGCCGGGATCCAGCTCCAAAATTTGGCAACGCTCTCAGTCGCGAACAGCTTGATTTCTGCCTCGACGCAAAGTGGGACCGCTGGAGGCATTGATATTGACACCTCAAATTCGATTGCTCTCAGGGGGCAGTTTGATACCGACACGCCAGGAGGTATCCGAGCCTCCTCTGGGAATGAAGGCACGGGAGGCAGCATCAATGTCAGCACGCCACAGTTGACCGTAGAAAATGGGGCTGCTGTAGCTGCCAGTGCGACCGGGACAGGAGATGCAGGATCTGTCACTATCGACGCTATGACTGTGAGCCTGAGGAGTGGCGGTGAAATCACAGCCGAGACCGAGGCTGGCAGTACTCCTTTGGGGATTCAATTTCAGAATCTAGAGACGCTCGCAGTGACCAATGGATTAATATCCGCTTCGACCCAAAGCGGTGAAGCCGGCAATATCACTATTGATGCTGCTAATGCAGTTACGCTCAACGGTCTGCTTGAGGAAGAAAATTCAGGGGGTATCAGTGCCTCCTCCCGCGATGGTGGATTGGGCGGCAACATTGTGCTGAGTACCCGTCAGCTGATCACTCAAAATGGGGCTGCGATCGCAGCTACAGGAACCGGAACCGGAGCTGCTGGAACGGTAGAAGTTACAGCAGAAACAGTAGAAGTAACCGGAACTGGATCAACCATTGGCGCATTCGCAGAAGCTGGAGTGGCCGGTAGCATCACTGTCAATACAGACACCTTAGATGTCTTGGACAATGGCTCCATCTCTGTGAGCAGCGATGGCGTGGCAGGTGGCCTAGATATCACGGCTGATTTCATCGTCCTCGAAAACGGCAGCCTGACGGCCGAAACGGGAGCCACAGGCGACGCAGATTCCGCTCGGATTAGGTTGGACCTGACCAATGAAGAAGCCCCCGATAACATCCTCTGGCTGCAGGATGAGAGCCTAATTTCAGCTCGGGCCAACGGGAACGCGAATGGCGGCAACATTGAAATTACTGGGGTTGACTTCATTCTGGCTGATTTTCCCTCGGGTCCCGACGGGAGTGATATCGTTGCCAACGCTGTGGATGGCGATGGCGGCAATATCGATATCGAAGCTCTGGGCGTCATCGGTATTCAGGTCCGCCCCGAGCGCACTCCACTAAATGACATTACCGCTAGTTCTGAGGCGGGGGTACAGGGAACCGTGACCGTCAATACACTGGCAACCGATCCGGATAGTGGTTTAGCTGAACTCGCTTTTGAATTTATTGACGCCTCTGACCAAGCGACCAACCAGTGCGTGGTTGACTCCGGCGAGGCCAGCTCAGTCCGAGTGGCGGGACGGGGTGGCTTACCGACGATGCCGACCGATGTGTTGGGCGCGACGATCGCCCCTAGCGACGAAGACTGGGTTACCCTAGACTCTCCCCCCGAGCCTGAGGAGGCAATGCAGTCAACGTTGACTGAAGAAGCTGCCTTTGCTGCAGGAGTGGAGAGCGATCGCCCCCAAGCAGTCTGTCATCGAGCTTACCAAGCCTCCCAGGAGTCGATTTAGTGGAGGGTAGAGGGTAGGGAGTGGAGGGAGTGAGAATTGGGGTTTTACTTGATGGTTGTCTATCTGCACAGGAAACATAAAGTTTTATAAAAACCTTCCTCCATTCGCCTAAATTTCCTTCCTTTAGGCTGATGAATGTATAGTAAGCGAAACGCCTATCCGGAACATTTAGCATCTATACTGCATACATTTGGGGATGCAGGATA
>JBCBJE010000130.1:0-9434 GCA_038523735.1 Cyanobacteria bacterium J06626_18
GCATGATCAGGACGTTGCCCTGATCCTCGGTGCCGTAGGACTCTCCTGTTAGCAAGTCTTTGTCAAAGCTTTGCTTCTCAATCGTCTCGCTGCTGTAGCTAGCAGGGTTTGTGTCGAAAACGACAAGGTCACGAACAGATTCGGCTGAGAACTCCGTGTGACGGTCATAGTCCCAGTTGTTGTCGCGGCTGTAGTCGCTAGGCTTCTCGTAGGCAGTAATGCTGACACCAAAGTCAGAAAGCCACTGGTCTGAAACGACGTAGTCTGCTCGATTCGTAGAGGCGGGCGTTTCCCAATCGCCTACAGAAATCCCCAAATCATTTAGTTCAACGGCATCGCCGCTAGCATCGTGATCAAAATTCAGTATGTAGGCGGCGGCGGCTTGCGCGCGCACAGCAGACAGCGGCAGAAACACTAGCCCACTTACACACGCGATCGCCAACAAAAGTTTTCTCTTTGCCATGGTGCCCTTAGTCCGAAAAGCGAAATATCTGTAGTAGTTCGACGCACGCTATCTCTCAGAAGAATTTGATGGGAGGGAGATAACCGACAAATCTAATCTGGCATAACACTTAGATGGAAGTTATAAATATCACAGCCACTTTGCTGGAAGTTTAAGTATGGAGCCCTCTAGTAAAGGTGAGCTTCAAATTTTCAGCGTCTTTGGGTAAAGGGCTTTGCGGCGAATCCGTTGTCTTCAGACGGTTGTCAGCACTCTGAAAGGTAACGCCTGCTGGGAGATAGAGATATCCATTGACCCTGTGATTTCACCCACGCGAAATCACACATGATTTCCAGAAACAAGCTAGGGCGCTCACATCTAAATAGGTCTTGAAAAGCAGACATTAGTGTGGAATGTCTGCTTTTCAAGACCTATTCATAGCAAAACCACTCCCAACCGCAAAGGTCAGGAGTGGTTCTAAGTTTTCGACCTGTTCAAACTCCAGGCATCTCAGCTATAGAGAATGCAGTGGAGACAAGGACTCGATCTAGCCAACCAGCTCAGGAGCCTGAGTAGCAGCCAAGTCGAGGGGGAAGTTGTGAGCGTTGCGCTCGTGCATTACTTCCATACCCAGGTTGGCGCGGTTGATCACGTCAGCCCAAGTTGCGATAACGCGGCCCTGAGAATCCAGGACGGACTGATTGAAGTTGAAACCGTTCAGGTTGAATGCCATGGTGCTAATGCCCAGAGCAGTGAACCAGATGCCGACAACAGGCCAGGCACCCAAGAAGAAGTGCAAGGAGCGGCTGTTGTTAAAGGAAGCATATTGGAAGATGAGACGACCGAAGTAGCCGTGCGCTGCAACGATATTGTAGGTCTCTTCTTCCTGTCCGAACTTGTAACCATAGTTCTGGGACTCGTTCTCAGTGGTCTCACGAACCAAAGAAGAAGTCACCAAAGAACCATGCATGGCGGAGAACAGAGAACCGCCGAACACAGCTGCTACACCCAACATGTGGAAAGGGTGCATCAAGATGTTGTGCTCTGCCTGGAAGACGATCATGAAGTTGAACGTACCAGAGATGCCCAAAGGCATGCCGTCAGAGAAGCTGCCCTGACCCAAGGGATAGATCAGGAAAACAGCCGTAGCAGACGCCAAAGGTGCAGAGTAGGCAACGCAGATCCAAGGACGCATGCCCAAGCGGTAGCTCAGTTCCCACTGACGACCCAGATAAGCAAAACAGCCAATCAGGAAGTGGAAGACAACAAGCTGATAAGGACCACCGTTGTACAGCCACTCATCGAGGGAAGCTGCTTCCCAGATGGGGTAGAAGTGCAGACCAATGGCGTTAGAAGAAGGCACAACCGCACCAGAGATGATGTTGTTGCCATACATCAGTGAGCCTGCAACAGGCTCACGGATGCCGTCGATGTCAACCGGAGGTGCTGCGATGAACGCAATCACATAGCAAGCAGTAGCAGCGATCAAGGTGGGAATCATCAGCGTACCGAACCAGCCCACATAGAGGCGGTTCTTGGTGCTAGTGACCCACTGACAGTAACGCTCCCACAAGCCCGCATTGTCGCGGGTTTGAAGTGTAGAAGTCATAGTGATAATTGCCAGAATGTACGACAAAATGCGCAGGTTGCCGCTAGTCACGGTTACCCACGTGTGAATCAGAGTAAAGATTCCAATTCAGTTTTTGAATAACTTGAACAAGAATCTTTTGCTTTCGCAATATTTCGCAATCTAGCCAGGAGGCCATTGGAGCGATCGCCCGCCTAATAAGTGCATATGTAAATGAAAGACCGTCTGCCCACCATTAGTACCGGTGTTGATGACAACGCGATAGCCATCCTCAGCAATTTCTAACTGTTCAGCAACCGTTTTGATCGTCACGAGGAGATGTCCCAGCAGTTCTTTATCCTCAACCGTTGCATCCGACAGCTTGGGTATGGGCTTTTTGGGAATCACGAGGACGTGAGTAGGCGCTTGCGGGGTAATGTCGCGGAATGCTAGACAGAGATCGTCTTCATAGACAATGTCGGCAGGAATTTCACGACGAATAATTTTGCCAAAGATGGTGTCTTCACTCATGGGGCGATCGCGCTGCTTAGTTGGCCGGACTTATTGTACGAGCGGAGCCATCGAATTGGGGGGTTCTACAAGGTTGTTGACGTAGGACACACCCAGATTGCCAATCCGCCACCTCTCCCCCGAGCTGCAATGTAACTGTCGGTAGCAGTAAAGAAGGCGAAGAAGGGGAGTTTGGCGATCGCTGTATCCTCAAAAGAGCGATCTTCTCGTTTTTGGCTTCTCACCGCGCCTTGATAAAGCCTTACGCTGAAACAGCACACTTCTAACTGGGTGAAATCAAACGCTAGTAGATTCTTCTTGCCGGAGTAGCGGGCCGGGCCAGTAAAACGAATCTGAAAGGGGCCGACGCGCAGCTCATTGGCGACGGTGAGCTGTTCGGGATTATCTTTAGCGGAGGCAAAGCTGATTTGGGCGATCGCAATCTTGGGAATGTAAAAGCCATTCCCCGTTGGCTGCCCCGATTGATATCGCGCCTGTTTGCCGGCACTGAAACAAAGTCGCCACGTTCCTAAGAGTGACGCCCGTCCAATAACCTGACGATTTTGCTTAGCGGCTTTTTCAAGTTCTAACAAAGCAGCCGTGACCGCCCTCCCGTCTAGACGCTGCGATTGATTGGTCCGAAACGCCGTTGTCGCATCAGCAACCATCTCAGTTGCTGAGGAAGGCATCATCTTAGAGTCGATTTGCATGACAGCAATACGTGAACACTTCTCAACAGGTTTTCTTGCGTCTCATCTTAATCATTCTTGGATTTCCAGTGTAGTAGCCGCAGATCGCCCAAATTCTTCCGGTGCATATTCCAAGTGCACGTCGGCTCCCGGCCAGAGGAACGTACCCGGCGTTACGGAACGAACTAGGTAATGCAGGCTGTAAACCCCAGGGCTGAGACTATCGGCATAGGCCAGGATGCGATCGCGCCCTAGCTGCTGATAGTCAATCTCCCAGCTATCTTGCTGCGGTTGAAAATAGGGCGTGCTGGTTTGAAAAGAGGTATCCACCGTCTCCAACCCAGCGGGAAGTGGATCGGTGATGATGACGTGATTGACGGAGTGATCGGTGATGATTTCTAGTCCCACGTCAAACACTTGCCCAACGTCCATAGCTACGGGCTCTTCCAGAGAATTCAGCCCCATTTGATACAGCATCGCTTCGCCATTCGCGGGACGGACTTCCCGGGTTACTCTGAGCCCCTGCAATCGCCCAGGCGGATTGCCCTGCAGACGATAGCGGTAAGCCGTTAGATAGTGCAGCACACCTGTTCCTGATTTTTCCACTATCAGTGATGACTTGCCCTGCGGCAGATCAGCCATCGGCACCGAGAGATCCAGGCCAGGTCGTTCGGAACCTTGTAGCTGCGTCGTTGCCAGCGACTCTCCGTCTAGCGCCACGTCTATTCTGAAAGCTTGTGACTCGGGGAGTACTTGGGCGTAGGCAACAAGCGCAGTCAGTGCTTGGGCATTGTCGTAGGGTGTGCCCCATCCCCCTTCACGCCGCATTTCCAACAAGCCCTGCACCAATCGCCCCAGCCGTTCCAGTTCTTGGTCGTCAGCGATAAAAAATCCTCCCACCAGCGGCAAACTGCTGGTGCGCTGCCCCAAGATTTCAGGATCCTGGTTGCGGGTCACGAATAGCGCTAGCGTCTGCGCCTGAGTCGCTACAGAAGAATGAAACCAGCCCCAGCCGGAGGGCAAGTTCACGGTGGCGGCACGGGCAGTTTCGTACATGGTCTCTTGAAGCTGATCGGCCAGCGCATCAGCTTCCGCCCGCCAGTTATTGAATCGAACCAGATAGCGGGCCAGTTTGAGTTGGCCCATTATGTCGAATGCTTCGCGTTGCTCGTACAAATCGGTTAAGAAGTCTTGCCGGACATCACCCAATTCGGCCAAAGCCATCAGAGTTTCCAGTCGCACCTGACGCTTGCAGGTATTGGACGTGCACCTATCCGCTTGCGCGGGGTCTGTCAGTACAGCTGATAAATAGCTCTGGAGCCGATTCATCATGGCTTCGTCCACAGAGAACCCGGCAGTTTGGGCTGTTGCTAGCGCGATCGCGGCGTAAGGTGTCGTCAAGGGGTTAGAGCGCTCTGAACCAGGCCAGCCCCCAAAGCCCCCATCAGAATTTTGTAACGTCTGAATTCGCTGCATCGCTTCGTTCGCGTGGGCTTCAGCATCGAACCCCTCTAAAATTTGCCCATATCGCTGACCGAGGAGTTGCAAACTGGCCGCAATGCTGAGCTGACTCGCGGCAGTGGATAGATTCGGGAGCGAGTCGGTCCACTCCATTTGCTGTATCGGAGCCTTGATGTCTGTTAGCAGCGTATTGGAGAAAGACACGTCTAATCCGCCCACATCAGGCATCACGTCTGTGCCGACGTTTAAGGGAATTGTTAGCGATCGCTTCGTCGTTCCCGCATCCACGACCTGCTCGGTAATCTCCAGAGGCTTCACCGGCAGCGGCAACTGAAAGCCATCATCTGTATCACCTAACTGAGCTTGGAAACGTACCTGAGCGTCCCCAACCTGACTCGCGGTAATGGGAAACCGATAAACTTGAGTGCTTCCTTCTTGGATGCGGGCTGACTGGGTGTGAGTAGTGCTGTCGGCTTCAGTAAATGTCAGCCCATCGACGACATCACCCTGAATGCTCAGCCGTCCCTGGTTGCCAGTATTAGTTACGGAAAGCCCAGCCATCAGGCGATCGCCTTGCCGCGCAAACTGCGGCAGCACGGGAGACGTGATCAGGGGGCGCGTCGTGATGAACGTGGCATCACCATTCCCAAAGCGTAAATTACCATCGGTCGCCACCACCATCACCCGCCAGGTAGTGAGGTTGTCGGGCAGGGTAAAGCTAACCTGGGCTTGGCCTTGCTCGTCCGTCAGTACCGACCCGTTGTAGTAAACCAGTGCCTGAAAATCTTGACGAATCCGGGTACTCTCGCCCCCAGCTGAAAAGCCGCCACCAAAGCCCCAGCCTTTTGCCAGCGGCGATGTCAGATTCTGCAGCACCACATTACGGCGATTGTCGGCAAAACGTGTGGCGATCGCCTGCTCGGCATACACCGTCTCTACTAAATCCGGGGGGCGATGACCGCTGAGCTGCAGCACCGCTTCATCCACCACCATCACCGTAAATTGTCCCTGGACTGGCTGCCCCTGACTGTCTGTTAAGGCTAGCTCCACAGTTTGCTCTGTAGCGGGAGGGATTTCGGCCTTTGTCGGCGTGACTTCCGCTGTGAGATAGCGATCGGCCAAACCAACCTCAAACGGAGCGAAGCCAACCCCGACTAATTCTGCCAAATTCTCTGGCTCTAGGGTCTCCAGCGGATCGCCCTGACGCACCAGCACGGCTTCGATAGCGGCATTGGGTAACATGTCAGGCATTATCGTGAACTGGACCTGAGGCGCTCCTCCGTTAACAGGCACAATCTGTTCATACAGAGTGTCGTAGCGTACAACCGCGAAGTACAGTTCCCCCGATTCATAGGGCGACTGGATCAGCGCCGTTGCGGTTTCACCGGGCGCATAGCTTTCCTTGTCTAGCTGTACCTCTAGACGATTGTTTCGGTAGCGGCGACCCCAATACACACGGGACTGGCCTGTAACCCAGAGGCGCATATCTGTGGGCGCTTGCACCTCGCTATCGGCAAAGGTGGCTCGAATCCGGTAACTGCCCCCTTCCGGAGCCGTAAGCTGCACCGTTTGAGCAGCATTGCCGGAGCGCACTGAAACTTCGCCCACCGACTCATACTCCACCTGGTAGTTGGGGGTAGCACTGCCCTCAATGACCTCAGTAACGCTGCTGTACTCCATCCGTTCCAATACTAACTGTACCGACTGCCCGGATTGCACCTCGCCATTCGGGTCAGTGACGATCACCTGTACCTCGAAGGGCCGCCCGGCATCCGCAACAAAGTCGCCTTGGAGGCCAATTACCCGTGCTTCTGGTACCACAGTGATGGTTTTAGAATCTGCCACACTCAGGTTGGAAACATCCACGACCTCTGCATCAACGCGGTATGTCATGGGAAAAGGTAAATCGTCAGCAATATCTACCGATAGCTCACTCTGCCCTTGTTCTCCCAGCGTCTGGCTAATTTCCAATACATCACTCGGAACCGTAGGTTGCTCTTCAGGCCAGTACCACTGCGGTCCAAAGGTAAAGCTATCCCAACCGTCTGGGGTAAGGTCTGTAGGCTCCCGCGTCACGTAATAATTAATCTCGCCACCCTGAACCGGTGCCCCAAACAGGTAGTTGCTCTGGACGGTCGTTGCGAGACTTTCTCCGCCTACGGCGAAAGCTTGATCGAGGGTCAGGTCAACCTGAAAGTTGGGCAGCTTAAATTCTGCGACCCGCAGTTCTCCCCGCAGTTGCACCCCATTTGGTGCCTTTGCGGTAACTGAGTAGTAGCCGAGGGGCTGGTCCGAAGGAATTTCCCACGCAGCGGCGAAGGTGCCAAAGTCGTTGGTAGTTTGGGTTCCTAGGTCGATTTCGTTATTTTCAGGACCTATCAGGGTGATAGTGTAAGCGGTATTGGCCTCCTGACGCAGGGTTCCTTGCTGGAGGTAATAGGCGCTGCCCGTTAGCTGTGCAGTTTCACCGGGTTGATAAAGGAAGCGATCGGAAAATACGGTTCCCCGCGATTCTGGTTGGTCGCTTTCCCAGCCCGCGAAAATGCCGTAGCCGTAGTCACCACTGTAGGAGTAGGTACGGACAGAGGCCCAGTCGTCTCCTTCGCGCGCAACCACTAGCAGTTCCGGCGGGTCACCAAAATGCTGCGCCCCCTCCATACAGGCCTGCAGCGCCTGAGCGTTGAGCCGCAGCGTACCTGTGTTGTCGGTTGCTCCTGTCGCACAAGGCTGAGGCGTAGCGGGCGGAGGATTATCAGCATTCACATAAGAACGATAGATGGCAATGGGCGATCCACTCACCACCGAACCATCCGACAAGTGATGCACCCGCACTAGTCCCGATTCTGGGAACCACTGGGCAAAAACGCCTAAATTGGTGAGTTGCACCATTCCGTAGTAGTAGGGTTCCTGCCAAAGCTGTTCGCCATTGTGGTCATAGGGCGTTGTTCGAGACGTCACACCATAGGCCAGCATGCCGGTGTTACTGCCCAACTGCTCTCGCAAGGGCACCGTAATATCAACGATTTCATTTTTCTCAGCATTGACAGAATACGACTGCCACGTAGCGTAATCGGGCAGAAGTCTGGGGCCATCACGGCGCGGGTAAGCCGTATCGGTGCTCACCAACTCCTCCGGCTGCACTACTTTATAGGCCGCTTTGTAGGCAGCATCGGGTAGGTTCACTAGCGACAGGTTGAGCTGCAGGTCTTGGCTGGCCGGGAAAATGTTCAGTCCGCTAGGAGCCCAGATGCTAGCAGTCAGATCACCCGTCGTGTATTCCACCGTAGTGGGTTCTTCTAGGGTTTGATCGAAGCGGTCTTGGATACCGGCCCCAATCGTAACGGTGTAGGTCGTATTCGGTTGCAAGGCCCAGGGGTTGAGGTTGATGCGCGTGCTGTTGTCGTAAGCCCGCACCAAACGAGTCCCTTCTCTAACAGGAGGTTCAATCGTGATTCGTGCGTCTACAGATGCGGCTACGAGTCCGTTGTTGAAATTAAGCTGAGCTAGACCGTTGGTGAAGCGTCCCGCTGCCCCGCCTGAACTGCCAGCGCCGACCATTTCCATTCCACTAAACTGGAGTGGGCTATAGGTTCTGGCCTGACTGCTAATACTGCTGGCTGTAGATAAGTTACCCTCAGCCGGACGCAGCCCTGGCGCGATCGCCAAAGCATACTGCGTTCCTTTTTCTAAGGGCTGTTCTGGGGTGATGTGGTATGCCCAAAAACGGTCAGTAGCCCCAAATTCTGCCTGGGCAGACTGAAAAACCTCCTCATCGTCTACCTCAACAACTCTTACAGGAAGGCTATTGGCTGGCTTCTCCATACTTGTCTGATTCTCAAGAGCCTCTTGCGCCTCAGCATTTTCCTGATTCTCAGCAGTGTCTGCCGCTTCAACACTCCCTTCATTCGCAGAACTGTCCTGATTCGCGGGTACCAGGGTAAGGTGCTGCCGCAAAGAATCAAGGTCAAGCTGTACATTGGCGGTGAATTCCAACGTCGGGTCTAGCCCCATGGGATTCTCGGCTGAACCTAACCGTCTGTCAGTACCCGGCAGGTTTGTCAGTTCAATGGGTTCGGTCTCAAAGGTCCAGGCCAGATCATCGGTTAACCGATGATTGGCAAGATCGGCTAAGCCCGCTTTGAGGGTGACGCGCAGTCGGGTAGCCTTGGGAATGGCGCGATCGGCCTGGAAGCCAATCATGCGCGGCGTTAAGAAGCGGAACTGACCCGGGATTTCGGGAAAGATTTCGAACTTTTCCAAGATGGCAGCGCGATCGGGGCTTTCCAAGCTCTCCACCGGTACCAAAGCGTCGGCAAAGCGAATGCGAATTTGTGCCAGGGTATTGGCTTTGCCGGTAGGACTAATCTGCTCAATCCAGGCAGGCAATTCAGGATCAGGCAGTTCGGCAACTTCTGCTAAGGGTTCAGGGGGAGTCTCAGGTTGATCGGTGGTTGATGGCGAGCGATCGCACGTCGCCAACACAACCGTCAGGGCTAAACCGATGAGCCCACAAATCAAGAGCCGGCGCAGTCTTCGCATTCTCACCATTCTCATCACCGCTGGCGCATCGTCTTTCTGTCATAGCCGACACCATTTGGGAGTTTGGCGAAATGCGTCCAATTCTTAACCCGTCATGATTTCTGCGTTAGGAAACTTCACTTGTTTTCTTTCGGTAATAAAGGTTGTAGTAAAGCCAACAATTCAGGCAGCTTGGTCTGAATAACATGGAAAACTTGAATCATCCTGATTCCTAGCTGATTTAAAC
>JBCBJE010000131.1:0-9423 GCA_038523735.1 Cyanobacteria bacterium J06626_18
CAAAATCACCTCGTTTATTCGAGGCTTCAACCCAAGCAATTTCTGGTACTGCTTTCCACTTCTATCGACTCATATGAAAAGCTATGACTGCTTCAAGATAATTTCAGGAATAAACAAATTAGCTCAAGTTTTCTTGTTCATATACTGACTCGATGGATTGGTGAAAATCCAGCTATAAAATCAACTAAGTCATACTATACAGCTAAGGTCTAAAAGGCTTCATCAATTCTTTAATCATGACTCTGAATTTCCAGAGTATTTTCATGGGTAAACAATTCAAAATTTCACCTTTTCATCTATCTACACAGGCACCCTTTATGATTCAGCGTTCCTTACCCATCAATTCTTTCGCGGGCAGCTTCCTGCTCTTAACTTCGATAGGGAGTCCCGCGATCGCGGCTTCTTTCACCGGCGCCCCTCTCTTCACGGAGATTGATCAATACTCAACGGTTATCAATAATGACCCAACGGATATCTACTATCCAGTCATCGGCGACGCCAATGAATCAACGCCTTTAGTACTCCTTTTCCAAGGGGCATTAGTCGACAAGGCTGACTATCAAAACTACGCTCAAATTGTCTCCAGTTATGGGTTTACCGTCGTCGTTCCCAACAATGAGCGGATGTTGGCTGCACCCGGTGCCCCACCCATTCCAGGATTATTCCCCGAGCAAGACCAGGTTCACGAAGTCCTCGATTTTATGACCCTAGAAAATGCCAACAGCGATTCTCCGGTGGCCGGATTGCTCGATTTGGACGCTTTAGGGCTAGTGGGTCACTCCTTCGGGGGCGCTGTGGGTCTGGCCTCAACGCAAAATGAGTGTTTCTTTATCTTGTGTACCGCAAGTTATGAGCTGCCGGAAGCCCTAAAAGCCGGGATTTTCTATGGCGCTAACTTCGATGTAGCCGATACGGGAGTGATTCCTCCCATCAATAATCAGGTGCCAACAGGGCTTATTTGGGGGACCGCAGATGGCGTGGCTCCTCCCGATGAAACGCTCGCCACCTTTGACCAACTACTCAACCCGCCCAAAGTGCTGGTTGAAGTAGCAGGGGCTAATCACTATGGCATCACGAATGAAGATTCCCTCGTTGATCCAGTGCGACCGACGCTGGAGCAGGCAATTGCCACCGAAACCATCGGTCGCTGGAGTGGATCGTTCCTACGGGCTCATGTGCTAGAGGATGCCGATGCCTGGGACTACATTTACACGTCCTCTGGTGATGCTGCCGATGACAACGTCACAGTCGCAGCGGTGCCAGCTCCGGTTGCTGTTCCTGAGCCTGCTATCACCGTCGGTATGCTCCTAGCAGGGATTCTGGGTGCAGTGACACTGCGCAACCGCACTCCGGCTTCGTAAGAATGCCTCTCTCAGCCTCCAACAGTTGAGTCCCATGACACCAATCGCAACGCCTTCTTCTATCCATATTCAACCCTGGTGGCGACCTACGGTCTCTCCAGAGCATGGGGTGTACGTCATTTTGGTCGTATCTTTCCTGACGGGGGTGGCAGCAGCCCACCAATGGACTTGGGCGACCACGCTGGCGTTAATCGGTGCCTATTGTGGATTTCAAGCAGAACATCCCCTCGTTTGGCAAATCAGGCAGCGGCACTCCTGGAAACCCCGGCTTTTGCTCTGGGCCGGGGTTTATGGCGGTGTCACGGGTGCGATCGCGATTTGGCTCGTTTGGCAAAGTCAGGAGCATTGGCCCTTTTTGCTGATTTATGGCGCGGTGATGGCAGCTGCTCTAGTCGATGGTGTGGCGGTATGGCAGCGTCAGCAAAAGTCAATCTTGAATGAACTGGTTGCCTTCGCTGCCGTGTGTCTTGCGGCACTACTAGCCTATAGTGCCACTACGGGGACTCTTTCTCAGCAAGCGATCGGGCTCTGGATACTCAACACGTTGTATTTCTCCAGCGCTATTTTCACAGTCAAGCTGTGGAAAATGCGAACCACGTTAGTTAAGCCGGGTCTCATTTTTCATGGTGTTGCTCTAGGACTCGTCCTAATACTTTGGCAGCTGCATTGGCTGTCACTTGCGACTGCCTCTGCCTTGAGTGTTGCCATCCTCAAAGGAGGACTGATTCTCTGGCAGAAGGATTGGTATTATCAGACCAAAATCCAACAGGTTGCCCAATTGGAAACCGGAGCGAGTCTGTTGTTTGGTGCGATCGTAATCACGACAATCCGGCTAATGTCCTGACGATGACCTCCCTTACCCCTTAAATCCTGAGCTTTTGATGATGAATATTGCTTCGGCGTCGCCACTAGAGAAACAAATTGTTTACGTCACAGGCTTGCCTCGGTCTGGCTCAACCCTCCTCTGTCAGCTTTTGCATCATCACCCCAAAGTTCACAGCCCTGGGTTTAGCTCTCCCCTTTGCTCAATCATGGTCGAGCTGCGCAAACAACTCAGTCAGAATGAGTTTTTTCTGGCGCAGTTAGATGCGGACTTCGATCGCGCTTATGGCCGCCTGTTCAATGCTTTTCGAGGCTTCATCAACGGGTGGGTAACGGGCGTTACCGAACCTTACATAGTCGATAAAAACCGAGGCTGGCTCAATCAGGTTGACCTGCTTCACCTACTGGACCCCAACTGTCGTTTACTAGTGTGCGTACGCGAGTTAGGTCAAATTTACGGGTCGGTGGAAGCTCAACATCAGAAAACCCTGTTGCTGGATTTTCCTGACCATTTAGCAGCGTTGTCGAAAAGCGATCGGGCTAAGCGTCTGTTTGCCGATGAGGGCGTGATCGGAGCACCGCTACGGGCTCTTGAGAGCGTCCAGGACTTGGAAGATGCTCTACAGGAGCGACTTTATTACGTCGTGTTTGAACACTTGATCAGTGACCCCGTTGAGGTGATGCGAGGCATTTACGAGTGGCTAGGATTACCCTCCACAACGTTCGACCCTCACAAGCTGCAGGTCAACCCGCGTGAAAGCGATAGTTACTACCGCTTTAAGTATCCGCACCAGACATACCCCGCGATCCAAGCATCTACCTATCGGCAGGTCCCCAAACGATTTGAGATAATGCTGCGACAGACATTTCCCTGGTTTTATGAAACCTTCTATCCAGGCCAACTGTAGGGTCTCAAGTATATGACTCCTGAGCTGCCAATTCTGCATCGCGGTCGTTCACTGCAGCTACGACGCACAGCCCCCCAAGATGCCCCTTTTTTGTGGCGGCAGATGTATCAAAATGCCGACTTCATGCGGCTGTTTCGCCTGAACGATAGGGTGGAGAGTGAACAGCAATTGGCTAATCGCCTAGCCCAGCGCTTCAGCGTGCCCCCCGCCAAGAGTGGTTATCTAGAACTTCTGATGTTGCACCAGCAGCATGGTCCAATAGGGGTTGTCGCGCTGGCTGATCATGCGCCTCTACATCGGCGCGCCGAATTGCTAATCGGCATCTTTGAGGGAGCCTATCGTTTTCACAGCTATGGCTTAGAGGGATGTTTGCTGGCGGGTGATTTGGCCTTTAATCAGTACAACCTGCACCGTTTGTATGCTTACTCCTATCAGTACAATCATCCAGCCCAAAAGGCTCTGGAAGCCGGTGGTTTGTCATTAGAAGGCGTCATGCAAGAGCACGTTTTTGATCAGGCCAGCCAGCAGTTTGTGAACTTGCACTTATACGGCATAACGCTGCCGCAGTTTCGCCAAAATCAACGACTAGCCAAGCTGGCTCAGCGTTTAGTTGGGCGTGATATTACGCAACCGCCTCCCCGTTTGCCCGCCAAGCAAAAAGCTACCGCGCCTGAGCGTCCTGTATTTGTTCGATCAGGTGCCGTTCGGCTAAAGACATAAAGTTTGTTTACAGCCTGCGGCATGCCTGATGCAGGGGGCAGCAAACCCAATTTTGATGTGAATCCCCAAAGGAGGTTTATCAGTAGCGCTAGTGTGTAGTGCAAAATAAGGAATTAAGCTAAGCAGCAGCGATACCGAATAGGGAGTGATACGTGTAATAGCTGTAGTGCGCTTGTTATGAGGATTGCCTTCACTGTTCCATACGCCCCCACGGAAGATGATGCATGCCCCCTCTTTTCGCTCACTCGTGGTGTTGTCGAGCACGGCAACTTTTGGTTTAACGGCTCCGGCATGGGCACAAATTACCCCCGACGTCACGTTAGGCGATGAGAGTTCGATTGTGACGCCCGATGTGGAGGTGCAGGGAGTACCTACCGACCTGATTGAAGGCGGTGCCCAGCGGGGTAGTAACCTATTTCACAGTTTTGTTGAGTTCAACGTTGGTGAGGGGCAGCGGGTTTATTTTGCCAACCCAGATAGCATCGAATCGATTCTGAGTCGCGTCACAGGCGGAGATCCGTCGAATATCTTCGGCACGTTGGGGGTGGATGGTCCAGCGGATCTGTTTTTGTTGAATCCTAACGGTATTGTATTTGGCGAAAATGCGTCGCTGGACGTGAGTGGTTCGTTTTATGCCACAACTGCAGACGCGATACCGCTAGGAACGGGCGTTTTTAGTGCAGGGGAGCCCCATGGCAGCAGTTTGCTAACGGTAGCTCCAGAGGTGTCGTTTTTTAATTATCTGACGGTGAACTCGGGGGATGTTATTATCCACGGCAACTTGGCCGTGGGGACAGAACAGACCCTCGCACTGGCTGGCAATACCGTGTTACATAGTGGCTCACTTACTGCGCCACGGGGAACTGTCCAAGTTTTAGGAAGTCGAGTCGGCTTAACTGACCTAGCGATCGTGGATGTTTCAAGTGCGGGGGGCGGTGGCACGGTATTGATCGGCGGCGACTTTCAGGGACAGGGCACCATGCCCCTTGCAGAGCGCACATTTGTGGGTCCTGAAGTAGTCATCACTGCCGATGCGCTGGAGGCAGGAGATGGTGGGCAGGTGATTGTATGGGCGGATGAAGCGACTCAGTTTGCCGGCAACATCAGTGCCCAAGGGGGGATAGAAAGCGGTAACGGAGGTTTTGTAGAAGTGTCTGGTCTGCAATCGCTAACCTTTACCGGTGAGGTAAATACCCAGGCACCGCACGGGGAAGCGGGTCAATTACTGCTAGACCCGGCTAACATCTTAATTGCTGAACTCGCTCTGCCAGGATTCGTCACGGTACAAGCATTGGATCTGTCTCTAGAAGACTTCCTTTACGGACCTTTGGAAGACGTGGGACAGAACAGTCATCTTACCCCAGCCACCGTAGAGTCCCTTTTATTCGCCAACGATCTAACGCTGGAAGCTACAGAGACTATTGCTGTTAGGGATGATGTAAATGCTTTTAGTAACAATGATTTGACTCTGAAAGCTCCCGCGATCGGGGTAATTGATGCTCGCTTAGGGCAATCAGGAGGCGGTGAAATTGTTTTAGAAACCCCCCAGTTACCTGGCAGCTTTGTGCGTGTGGATAGTGGACGAGTCGATACTGATGTACCCTCTGGTACCAACTTGGATGGCGGTGATGTGATTATCACGACTCAAAACCTAATTGTCGAGAATAATGGTATCGTCGGTGCCAATACTTTTGGGCAAGGTAATGCGGGGCAAGTCGCGATCGCGGCCACAGGCACTGTGTTTGTCGATGGTGAAGACTCCTTTATCGCTAGTGGAGTGGGGGAAGGGGCAGTCGGCAATAGTGGCGGGGTTTCTATTACTACTGACAACCTTGCCGTGCTCAATAACGCTGCAGTTAGTACAAGTATTTTGGGTGAGGGCGATGCGGGGCGCGTTGCGATTGCGGCCACCGGCAATGTGATTGTCGACGGGGAAAACTCCATTATCGGTAGCCGCGTGGGGGCAAAGGCCGCAGGCGACAGTGGCGGCGTTTCCATTACGGCCGATGCCCTTGCCGTGCGCAATAATGCCTCCGTTAGTGCAAATACCTTTGGCGAGGGCGATGCGGGACGCGTTGCGATTGCGGCCACCGGCACTGTGATTGTCGATGGCGAAGACTCCTTTATCACCAGCCAGTTAGGGGAAGGGGCAGTCGGCGATAGTGGCGGCGTTTCCATTACGGCCGATAACCTTGCTGTATTCAATAATGCCTCTGTCAGTACAAATACCGTTGGCCAGGGCAATGCAGGGCAAGTCGCGATTGAGGTCACCGGCACTGTGATTGTCGATGGGGAAAACTCCATTATTGATAGCCGCGTAGGTTCAGAGGCCGTAGGCAATAGCGGCGGCGTTTCCATTACGGCCGATGACCTTGCTGTGCTCAATAATGCCTCAGTCCGTGCAAGTACCCTTGGTCAGGGTAATGCTGGGCAAGTCGCAATTGAGGCCACCGGCACTGTGATTGTCGATGGCGAAGACTCGACTATCGATAGTCGAGTAGGTTCAACGGCAGTTGGCAATAGCGGCGGCATTTCTATTACGGCCGATGGCCTTGCTGTGCTCAATGATGCTGTAGTTAGTGCCAGTTCCCTTGGTCGGGGTAATGCGGGGCAAGTCGCCATTGCGACCACCGGCAATGTGGTTGTGGATGGGGAAGACTCCTTTATCATCAGTGAAGTAGGGGAATGGGCAGTCGGCGATAGTGGCGGCGTTTCTATTACGGCCGATAACCTTGCTGTGCGCAATAATGCCTTAGTCAGTGCAAACACCTTTGGCGAGGGCGATGCGGGACGCGTGGCGATTGCGGCCACTGGCAATGTGATTGTCGATGGGGAAGACTCTATTATCGATAGCCGAGTAGGGGCACAGGCAGTCGGCAATAGCGGCGGCATTTCCATTACGGCCGATGCCCTTGCCATGCTCAATAATGCCTCAGTTAGTGCTGGGACCTTTGGTGAAGGCAATGCGGGAAGTGTTGCGATTGCGGCCACTGGCAATGTGATTGTCGATGGGGAAGACGCCATTATCGATAGCCGAGTAGGGGTACAGGCAGTCGGCAATAGCGGCGGCATTTCTATTACGGCCGATGCCCTTGCCGTGCGCAATAATGCCTCCGTTAGTGCTAGTACCTTTGGCCAGGGCAATGCGGGACGCGTGGCGATTGCAGCCACCGGTGATGTGATTGTCGATGGCGAAGACGCCTTTATTGATAGCCAAGTAGGTTCAACGGCAGTTGGCAATAGCGGTGGCATTTCCATCACGGCCGATGCCCTTGCTGTGCGCAATAATGCCTCCGTTAGTGCCAGTACCCTTGGTCAGGGTAATGCGGGGCCGGTCGCGATTGAGGCCACCGGCAATGTGATTGTCGATGGTGAAAGCTCCTTTATTGATAGCCAAGTAGGTTCAGAGGCCGTCGGCAATAGCGGCGGCGTTTCCATTACCACCGATACCCTTGCCGTGCTGGATGGCGGAGTTGTTTCTACGCTAACTGCGGGCAACGGCACGGCTGGCCCTTTAGTCGTGCAATCCAATAGCGGTGAGAATCTTGCCGTACTCCTTTCAGAGGAAAGTACTGTTAACGCTGTAACAGCTAGCCAGAACAGAGGGGGCGATCTGACCATTATTAGTGACAATGCCCTGACTATTCGGGGACCAGGAGAGTTATCTGTTGAAGGCACTGGTAGCGATACGGGGGCCGCTGGTAGCCTCAACATTTTTGCTGACTCAGTTCGCGTCGATGACGGTGTTGAACTTTCTGCTCAAACCGCTTCTTTTGCAGGGGGTGGAAATATTAACTTCTCTGTGAACGAGGGCATTGTCTTACGAGGAGGCAGCTTTTTGAACGCCGAATCGACTAATGACTCTCCGGACAGTGAACCTGCTGGAAACATTATGCTGGAAGCTGGTTTCGTATTCGCTAACCCAGATGAAAACAGCGATATTATTGCGAATGCCGTTGGCGGTGATGGCGGCAATATCTTCATCGAGGCTTTTGGCGTCTTTGGCCTCACCGAACAGATGGGAGCTACCACGGATGAGCTGCGAGCTAATGACTCTAGCGATATCAGTGCCAGCTCTCAAGCAGGGCAGCAGGGAATTATTGCCCTCATTGGCGAAGTTGACCTGACTTCAGGACTCGATGATCTGCCTGAGAATTTCGTTGATGCCGATGAGCTAGTCGCGTCAAGCTGCATTGCCCGTAGCGATGACACGGACGGGTCTTTTGTTGTCACCGGCAATGGTGGTCTGGCCCAACAACCAGGAAGCGATGCAACCTCCCAGTATCCTACCGGTACCGTTCGAACCGTCCCCGACGCTACCGCCACTCAGACACTGCAAGAACCGCAGGGGATTTATCAATTGATGGACGGTCGATTGGTACTGAGTCACGAGTGTCGGCGTGACGATGTTGAGTTTTAGAGTTTGGTGGTTCGTTGTTTGTTATTCGTTCTTGGTTCTTGGTTCTTGGTTCTTGGTTAATTGTTGAGGGTTGGTGGTGTTGGGGCTAGGCATTTGGAGCGTAGAGTCTTGATAGGTCGCGATTGTACGGGCCAAATGCCTAGCCCTTACGGATATTGCGCCCCCATTCTCCCCATCCCCCATCGGCTCCCTCTGCTATCCCTTGTCCTTTTCCCCTCCCTTTCCCTTTCTTTCTGACAATGCGGTTGCGGTTTTCGGCAAAGTAGGGCTATCAGTGTACCGTTTGAATGAAAACATGGCCCAGGCGCAAAAGCTGCTAATTAAGAGTGGCCATGACCGGGAGCAAATTAAACGCATTACCATCTGCGACAATCTGCTGTTCATTGAGACGCCAGCCGGAGAAACGACCAGCCGCATAGACGACACCATTGCTTGGCTAAGCGAGGTGCAATAAAAAACTTGGCTTAGCAAGCTTTACTTCTTATGTTCTTATGGGATTAAGCCTAAAACCGTTGAGCTACCCGATCGCAGATATTTTCTTAGTTGGGATTCAAACAGTTAAAGGCAGAGACCGTCACGAAGGCATTAAAGGGAGATGCTTGTGATTGAGACAGAACTGATGGAATACGTGAAGACTAACAGTCTCGTCAATCAATTGCGTGAAAACCCTATCCAAAAGTTGTTATCGATGTAATCTTACAGAGTACGGGTTTGAAAATCGCGATCGCCCACCTACAGTATTCCTAAACTGTCATTTCGGATGCCTTTCAGACAGGCTATGCCTACGCGAAGCGACTCCTATGGAGTAATAAAGGGAGGAATCTCACTCTCGCATAAGGCAACGAGATATGTTTCAACTCAGCCTGACCTAAATCTCGATTCCGCTCCACTGATATGGCAATTGTGATAGATATTTATGGCGACCTACTGATATCAAAGCATCCAATATGACTTAGAGATGCACTAAGACTATGCCGATCCATCTTTAGTTAAGGCTCTGCTATTAGCTTTTAATAGCCAATCTTGACGCCTGTTCAGAGCTGTAAACATTGAATATTTTTGTTTTTTTCAATGATTACATCTCTGAACAGGCGTCAAGATTGGCTATTAAAAGCTAATAGCAGAGCCTTAACAAAAGATGGATCGGCATAGTCTTAGTGCATCTCTAAGTCAAATAGGATGCTTTTATATC
>JBCBJE010000132.1:0-9417 GCA_038523735.1 Cyanobacteria bacterium J06626_18
AGACGCGACAGGTCGCGTCTTTACGCTGCGGTTCTGGTATCTCTTTGCCCTTCTATTTCCCCACTCTCTCTGTTCCGTATTACCTACCCTCGATGCTGTAGCCTCTTCCTGTCAGTCATTGGGCCATGGCTGTCGTTCAGTTCTTACCACTCGTGGACAGTGATGATGGTAGGCAGGGAACAAGTGGCGGCTGCGGGTTGCGAGGCGGAATTAGAAACTGGGGATACTGCTTGGGCCGGACCTCTATTGCTACGATCAACGTGCTAGCGTGGCGGCTCTCTTGCCCTACTTTACCTACTCAATTCGCATTACAGATGCCGTACAGTCAATTCAAAACCATTGGTCAAGCACTAGAGGCATTTGAGCTAGATCTGCAAGAACAGGGCTTCTTTCCAGAGGTTCTGCCGATTTCGCCCTCTAAGGTTTTGGCTGGTTATCTTGAAGATACCTTGCCGATTGTCTCAATCACAGGAAGTAAGAAAGCTTGATCCGAGGGAATCATTTATCCCGTTCTGACCGAAGTACGACGAATTCTAAACAAGCAAATCTCGCTATTCTCAGGCGAAGAATTCAATGTGGATGCCGAAGTTGGGCTTAATGGGATCTGTGATTTTATTCTGAGCCAATCGCCTAAATAGCTAACCATTCAGGCTCCGATCGTGATGATGGCCGAGGCTAAGCGGGCTGATTTATCGACAGGCATTGGCCAGTGCATTGCCGAAATGGTAGCTGCTCAGCGATTCAATCATCAAAAACTATCCCCCATTGAAACTATCTATGGCTGTGTAACCAGCGGCAGTCAGTGGTTGTTTTTGCAGCTTCAAAAACAAACGATAGTCATTGATCCCATTGAGTACGCGCTGCCACCCGTTGATCAGATTTTGGGGTATCTCGCTTGGATGGTTAACAAAGGCTAGAGCAGCGACATAGAATCCAGGTTTCTCTGCTCACATGCCCAACTCTCGTTGTTGATTTTCATGAGGAACCTGGGTTCTTGTACTAAGACTTGCTCACTTCGGTAAACGCTTCACTTCCCAGTGGACTTGGAACCCAGCCTTCTACTTCGACGCGCTTGGCTAATAGTGGCTTGGCATGCACGATGGGAATCCGCAGTGCTTCGTCAAACAGCAACCCATCGATGGTTTTGTAAAGATCCTGGCGTTTGGCTGCATCGGGCTCAAACCGTGCTTGGTTGAGCAGCTCCTCCAGTTCGGGGTTTTGATAGTCCCCTAAGTCTTGAGTCGAACTTTCACTAAAGTTGGGATAGAAGAAGTTATCCGGGTCGCCGTAGTCACCGCCCCAGGCGATCATATAGGACTGAAATCCGGGTGGGGTATTGCGGTCTTCCAGATACGCTCCCCAGTCCTTGGTCTGCAACGTTACCGTGATGCCAATTTGATTCAGTTCTGCGGCTAGTGCTTCCGCAATGGGTTTAGGTGTAGGGAACGCGAGGCCACTGATTGCTGGGTACCATAACTCCAATTCAAAGCCATCGGGGTAACCTGCAGCTGCGATCGCTGCTTTCGCCGCCTCCGGATCGTATTCATAGTCATCCACGTCTTCGCTGGTGTAGTCCGCCATCGAAGGGGGGATAAAATGACCGTCTGTGGTCGCTAAGTCACCCCAAAACGCTTCGACAATGGCAGCTTTGTTAATAGCTTGGGCAACAGCGCGACGCACTTCGGCAGTGGCGAATGGTTCATAGCTTGGATTCAGCGTCAGATAGCCCACGTTAAACGAAGGTCGAAAGACGGCTTCCAGGTTAGGGTCCGACTCAACTTCCGATAGCTGGTCGGGATTGAGGTTGACCGTGAAGTCTAACGTTCCGGTCCGCAACTGAGCCAGTCGAGCTGCGGGATCTTCGACAAAGCTCATGACCAAGCGGTCTACTTTCGGTAGACCTTCTTCCCAGTAGTCATCGAACTTCGAGAGTGTGATGCGATCGCCACTGCGCCATTCTTCAAAGACAAAAGGACCGGTCCCCACCGCTGTGCTCGACGGCGTGCCGTAGTCTACGCCTGCTGTTTGAACGGCTGTGGGACTAGCGATGCCGAAATAGCCTGAGGCGATCGCCGCCGCAAAGGCCGCAAATGGCTGACTCAGCTCAAACTCAACTGTCAGGTCATCGACTGCCCGGACCTCGGCCAATATCGAAGCCTCGTCCCCCTTGAAGCCGCCAAAGAGATAGATCCAGCCTTCATAGAGTTTCCCGGCATCCCGGAAGCCATATTCAAATTCCGGATCCCACCAGCGATTGATGTTGAATACGACCGCATCGGCGTTGAATTCCGTACCATCGTGAAACGTCACCCCTTCCCGTAGGGTAAACGTCCAGACCAAACCATCCTCAGAAGCACCCCACTCGGTTGCCAACTCCGGCATCAGTTCCGTCGTACCCGGCTCATGCCCCAGCAAATAGTTGTAAATTTGCCGCTGCACGTCAATGGAATAACCGTCAGTAATATTGCCCGATTCCAAACTGACCGGCTGCCCTACCGCACCAAATACCAGCGTTCCTGTCTCAGCAGGTGCATCTGCCCCTGCCGTTGAAGGCACATCAGTCGCAGTCTCCGGCCCACCCCCACAATTGACTAAGATCACCACCAGCGTTAGAGCAACTACGGCAGCAAAAACCCTCCGAAAGCGTCGTCGTAAGAAGCGCAGTTTGTAGACCATGGGCCATGTCCGGTGTCGTTTGGTTAACCATGATAGAGGGGAGTGGGGTAGTGGGGGAGTAGAAGGGTAGGAGAGTAGAAGGGAAAGAGATAAGGAATCGCAGCAAAGATACGACATGTCGCATCTCACCCCATCACTACCCATCCACCCATCCACTCTTCCTCAACGGCTTCCCTTCGGATCAAGCGCATCGCGTAGGCCATCGCCCAGGAGGTTGAAGGCTAGTACGGTCATTGTGATAAACAGTCCTGGAAACACAATTGTCCATGGGGATGACAGAGAATAGCCGCCTTTGAAGGCATCGGAGAGCATTGTGCCCAGTTCAGGCGTGGGGGGCTGAGCGCCTAAGCCCAGAAAGCCGAGTCCTGCTGCTTCCAGGGTTGCGGTTCCAATTGCCAAGGTTGCCTGCACCACAATCGGCGCGAGACTTGCCGGCAGAATATGCAGAAAGATAATGCGGGGGGGTTTGGCACCAAAAGCCCGGACGGTTTGGACGAATTCCTGCTCCCGGAGGGACAGTACCATACTGCGGGTCAGACGAATGAATTTGGGAATCTGGACAATACCGACGGCCATCATGACGCTGACGACACTGGGACCCGTGATAGTGACAACGGCGATCGCTAGCAAAATGGACGGAAAGGCCAACATGACATCCGTTAGCCAGCCAATAGCCCGCTCGATCCAGCCACGAAAATAGCCTGCGGATAAACCCAGCATGACCCCAATTATCATGCCAATTAGCACGGATACTAAGCCAATCACCAGCGAGGTTCTGAGGCCGTACCAGACCAGGGTCAAAATATCGCGGCCTAGCCCTTCGGTGCCAAACCAGTGCTCTAGGCTAGGCCCTTGAAGGCGGCTGGCGTAGTTGCGATCACTGGCAGGGTCGTAAGGATTCAAGACCGGTGCCAAGACGGCTGCCAGCACGATGAACACCGTCAATCCCAAGCCGACCAGTCCCGAAGTGGATTCTAAAAATCGCTGTACTGCTCGATTTTGCAGTAAGCGGGGCTTAGGGGTGCTTGTCGTTGTTGCCATGGGGCGATCCTATCCTTTGAGACCACTGCCAGATTCCGTTGGCACAATATACCGCTGCATCAGCACAAAAAACAGTAGCACCGGAACAATCGAAATAACTGAGCCCGCCGCGATGAGTCGCCAATCGAACGAAAGACTTCCGGCTAGCTTGGCGACACCCAACGGTAGAGTGTAGCGTTCGGGCTGGTCCAACAAGATGAGGGGCCAGAGAAACTCGCCCCAAGAGCCGATGAAAACAAAGATGGCGAGGGTCACCAAAGCCGGTCGGGTCGGGGGAATCATGACGTGCCACCAGATGCCCAATTCCGAGCAGCCGTCGATACGAGCCGCTTCTTCCAGTTCTTTAGGTACGCCCAGGAACGCTTGCCGCATGAGGAAAATCCCAAAAGCAGAGGCGATAAAGGGGAAAATCAACCCCAGGTAGGTATTGCGAAGCCCCAACTGCACGGCCAAAACGTAGAGGGGGATCATCACGATTTGAAAGGGAATGAGAATGGTTGCCACGATGAAGGCAAACAGCACTGATCGACCCCGAAAGCGAAGCCGTGCTAGAGGATACGCTGCCAAAGAACAGAACAGCAGATTGAGCCCTACGGTCAGCACAGCCACAAGGATGCTGTTGAAAAAATACTGACCAAAGGGATTTTGCTGCCAAACTGTGACAAAGTTGCCCAAAGTGGGCGCAGCCGGGATGAACTGAGGCGGCGATGCAAAGATATTTTCTTCTGGCGACTTAAAAGCCGTGCTTACTAACCAAACGAGTGGTAATAGCATCATGCTGGCGATCGCGCTCAACAGTCCATAGATGATAATTTGCCTAACAATCGGCGACTCTTTTAGCCAATCAATTCCGCGATCAAAACGTGCCTTACTGTCCACTCGACACCCCCACTTTTCCCTTTTACCCTTTCCCTCGATTTCTAGTTTCCTGCGATGGTTAGGGTCAGTTTTGAACGAAAGAAATTGAATTTTCCGTTACTCCCCGTTATCGCCTTTCGACGCTTCAAAACGTTGGGCATTGGCGTATTGGTGAGGTGTTGCTAAGACTTTCTATCCATCAATTCCCACCCTACAACTGATCCATCACTCAACACGTTTCCGAATTCCGTAGGGCTTTGCCCTTCCCACAGGGTATTCCGAATTCCGAATTCGCTACCCTACCACCTACCCACGCTTCTACTCACCTTTCCCTATCAGCCCAACTGCACTCCCTGCATCAGCCAGAATCCGGCAAACGATTCTGTCTCGGGGTCAGACTGTACTGCCAGAAAATGGACTTGATTCGCCGTTGTCTTAGCGGCTTCAAATGCATCCGCTTCTTGCTTCAGCGCTGGCGTGTTGAGGGCTGCGACTACCCAACTATCGGCGGTTCCCGTCTCCAAAATCAAGCGGGGGCGTTGACTCGCTTCCACCCGCAGTTCACTGATCTCCAATCCCGACAACCAGCCTGCCATCGGCAACGCTCTAGACGAGAAGATAATCAGCCCTGGCACAATAGTATCGGCATCAATGCCAGCTACCGACAGTGGAAATGCTTCGCCGAAATCAATGGGCCACTCCGGCATATCAGCCAGTTCCCGCGCCCTCAGGTTAACTAAGGCCCACTGTTGCCCAATCAAAGCATCTGGTAGGGGATTGGGGGCTGGCGGCGGTGCGCCCACGGATGGGGAAGGTTTGTCGGTGTAGCCTGGTTCTTGAGGATAAACTGACTGCTTGCGGTAGTCCATCCACTGTTTGAGCGCTAGGGTGCGACGACTGGGTTGGACGGCTATCCCCAGCTCTTCGCAGGCCCGTGTGATCATATTCTGCATCGAGAAACGAAAGAAGCGAATGCGGCTGGGAGGCTCAGGGGCTTCGGCGATAGCTGCTTCAATCGCTTCCTTAAGACGAATCGAATTCACTTCGGTATTAGGCAGAAACTGGCTGTAGCGGAACAGGTTTTCTGGCTCCGCATTCACCGTCTGCAATCCTTCACTGATGAGAATTTCCCAGCGCTTCTTATTGTTATCATCCAGGATTGGACGTGAGTAAAAATCGATTTCCCAAACAGTCCCCATAAGGCCGCGTCACACTCTAAGCATCACTTTCTGCCAGCAGCTTACCAATATTTTGCAGACGGTTCTCCGCATCTGTCATAACAGTATCGAATTCTTTCATCACTTCGCCGGGATACTTCTCCAACACCTTGGTGGAGAGTGAAATCCGATTGCGAGCTTCGTCCAGGTTGACGATGATGGCTTTGATGGGCTTGCCAACCTGCAGCAGTGTGGGCAGCGAGTCCACATAGTTCTTGCTAACTTGGTTGATGTGAAGCAGTCCTGTGACGCCCTCAAAGCTTACGAACGCTCCGTAGGGCTTGAGGCTGACAACGCTCCCTTCCACCATCTGCCCAATCTCCAGACGCGACATGGCTTGCGATCGCGCCGCCGCCTTTTGCGACAGCACCAGTTTGTTGCTTTCTGAATTGACTTCCAAAAAGCCCACCGACAAGGTTGTGCCGATGAGGGCCTCCATGTCCTCCGCATAGCTGAGCTGCGATCGCGGCACGAATCCTCGTAGTCCCTCCACATCAACGATGACGCCACCTTTATTTGTGCCCGTCACCTTGACGTCTATGATGTCTTTATTGGCTTCGCGATCGCTCAGTTTCTCCCAAAGTTGCTGAGCCTGCAGTCGCCGGATCGACAACACCACGCGCCCCTCAGAATCTTGATCGCGTATGATCAAGAATTCGTGCGCCTCGCCAAGGGGAAAGCTGTCCTCTAAATTTTCAATCCGCTCTAGGGAAGCCTCTTTCAGGGGCAAGAAAGCATCTGACTTGCCTCCAATTTCAATAAAAACGCCTTCCGAGCCATGACCAATGACAGTTCCCCGTACAGTGTTGCCCGTTTGAAAGGTGTAATCATGATCAGCAAGTGCGCGAGCAAAGTCTTCCGTTGAAAAGGTCAAAGTCGGGCCTCCCCCGTTTGATGTTCAATACTGGTCTCTCAATATAGCAAGTGGTTGAGGGTGCTTGGTAATTGGTTATTTGTGGGTGTTTGATAGTGGAGAGTTGATGGTTCGTCGTTCTTGGTTGATGGTTGATAGTTGAGTTGGGGTAAGGCATTGGGAGCGTAAAGTCTCGATGTGTGATAAGCCTGCGGACCAAGTGCCTCGCCCTTACGAAATTTTGCCCCCTCACCCTCTGCTCTCCCGGGCTTCCTCGGTTTCCTCCTCGCCCTATCCCCCATATCCCCATCACCCACCCCCCCATTACCCTTTCCCCCCTTCCACTCTTACACTCCCCTACTCTTCCTCCAGTGCTTTCAAATTATCCAAGCTGCCAGTAAGTTCTTGCAGGGTTTGCTTATGGCTACGGCGAGAAACGCGACGATATTTTTTGGCTTTGAGGCGGGGTTCGTGCTGGATTTGGCCGTCGCCTGTGGCCTTTATTTTGAACGTCTCGTCGGGGTCGGGGGAGTCGTTCAGGTTTTGGGTCTGGGTAATGCACGCTTCTAACAGTTCTAGATAGTCGGGGTAGCGCTCCCAGTCGGTTGGGACAGCACAGCCGGGTTCGCCTCGGTGTAGGCAATCGGTAAATTGACACCGAGTATTTTGCAAGTGACCGCGAATCTCAGGAAAGCACTTTCCCAAAGCTTCAGGTGTACAGCTGATATCGGGCTGATTAAAACCGGGGGTATCGGCTAACAGTCCACCGTTGGGCAGTTCAAAGAGTTCAACGTGACGAGTGGTGTGGCGGCCACGTCCTAATTTGCCGGAGACTGCACTAATCCGTAGATTGACCGATGGAATCAGTTTGTTAATCAAGCTCGACTTACCCACACCAGAAGGCCCTGAAACAACGGTGGTGCAACCTTGCAGGGCGGCTATCAAAGTCGATAGGGTCGCATCGCGCCAGACGCTAATCAAGATGGGAGAATAGCCCCAATCTGCTAGGCGAGTGTGCCAAGCAGATTGGCTTTCGAGGTCAATCAGGTCGCGCTTGTTCAAACACAGACAAACATTCAATCCAGTCAGCTCGGCTTTGACCAGAAATCGCGTTAGCTGGTGAGGATCTAAATCCGGCTCAGCGATCGCAAACACGAGCAAAATCTGGTCAGCATTGGCAATAGGTGGCCGATCAAGCTGGGTTCGACGTAAGTTAACGGCGGTGATCGCACCCCGCTCACCTTCCCAGTCAGGCTCTTCAACCTGGACGTGATCGCCCACAATCACCTGTTGTCCGATCTTCTTCAAGCGGGCTCTGCGGGTACATAGCAGAATCGACTTTGGCAGAGGTTGGGATCCTGGTGCATCTAGGCGCACCCAGTAGTAATTTGCCTGTACGGATATTACGGTACCTAGAAGTATTGGCTGAGTAGGTGAAAGGCGAGAGCTGACGGGTACTGCCATGGTCGTAAGCGTCAAGTGCGCGAGTTACGTACCTGCAGCGCGTAGTAGTCACCTTGCTCGGTCAACTGTTCGATACCATAGCCCTCCATTTTGAGGCTATCTGGAACCTGGGCCACAGGCTCACCGGCATCAATCCAGACTTCTAGCAAAGCACCTGCTGGCATGCGCTGCAGTTGCAGCTTAGTGCGCACAAAGTTGATGGGGCAAGGGGTCCCGCGCAGATCTAAAACAGTATCAGGCTCAGCCAAGGCATCGGAGGTGGCATCCGAAAATAAAGGGGTTGCGTCACTCATCCTCGAAATAGCCCTCCTAGGAAGCCCTCAATACCGCCTCCTTTGCTGACGCGATCGCCGCGCAGTTCAGCCAGCTTCTCTACGAGTTCGCGCTCTTCTGGTTTCAGACGATTCGGGATTTGAACCTGTACTGTGATTAGGTGGTCACCCCGACTCACTGGATTTCCAAGCTTAGGCACACCTCGATTTTCCAGTGTCAGTACCGTGCTGGGCTGGGTTCCGGCTGGAATTTCCATCTTCACTTCACCATCAACTGTATCAACCTCGATGGTGGCTCCCAGAATCGCCTGCAGATAGGTGATCTTGAGGTCCGATAGGATATTGATTCCATCGCGACGAAAGTGAGCGTCTTCTTCAACAAACAAATACACATAGAGATCACCGGCTGGGCCGCTGCGCTTACCGGTATCCCCCTCACCCGAAACCCTCAGACGGGTGCCATTATCGACCCCTGCAGGAATGGTGATTTTCAGCTTCTTGCTTTCCTGACGATTACCACTACCGCCACAGGTTTCGCAGGGCTCCTCAACCATCTCGCCAGTGCCACCACAGGTTGGGCAGGTCGAAACTTGGGCAAAGCTCCCAAATGGAGTGCGTGTTGTCCGTCTAACCTGTCCCGAACCGCTACAGGTGGTGCAGGTACTTGGACGCGTTCCAGGTTTGGCACCAGAGCCGTTGCAGGTACCACAGTTCTCAAGGTGGCTGATCTTAATTTCCTTCTCGCCGCCAAAAACGGCTTCTTTGAAACTTAATTTCAGGTCTAGGCGCAGGTCGTCACCTCGACTCGGTCCCCGCCGGCGCGATGTCTGCCCGACGCCGCCAAAGCCACCAAAAAAGCTTTCAAAAATATCGGCAAACCCGCCCATGTCGCCCATGTTGCCGAAGTCCTGGAAGCCACCAGCACCAGCAGCGCCTCCTACCGCAGCTTCGCCGAAGCGATCATAGCGGGCCCGCACATCAGGTTCTGACAGGATCTCGTAGGCGCGGTTAATCTCTTTAAAGGTCTCTTCCGCAC
>JBCBJE010000133.1:0-9375 GCA_038523735.1 Cyanobacteria bacterium J06626_18
ATTTAACACGTTCGAAAACTCTAGATATGGGCCGCTTCAGCAGGTACGATTTCTGGGATCTGGGCTGCGGTTTTAGTAACTGCTTGCGGTCTGTGCTGTGAGGTGCAGGGTTGAACCTGTTTCCTTTATGTCGTTTTTCAAATCATGAAAGTTAAAGTTATGGATAGAAAACTTTCGACTGGAATGCTGCTATTGAGCACTCTTTCAGTAGCACTAATGCTCCCGACTGAATCTGCCAGTGCATTTAGCTGGGATCAGGATAATGACATCATCACGATTCATAACGGTGATGCTAAGGGGCAGTATTTCGATATTTTCTTCTGGGATGCCTTCTCCGGAGACAAACTGCTTGAAGGATTGGAAGCTGAAGCCCGCTTTACGCTCGAAGATGATTTTGATGCGTCGTCTGGTTCAGCTAAGTTCAAGGTGGATGTCACGAATAACAGTGACGGTACCATCTGGGATAGCGCTTCGGTAACTGGCCTTGGGTTTGCGGTTGACCCAGATGTTGCTGGTGCGACTTCTGACGGAGTCTTCGACAATGCTTATGTTGGTGCGCAAAAAACTGGACTTGATCAAGTTGAACTCTGCTATTCCAACGGGCATAGCTGTACTTCTGGAGGGCAGAATGGCGGTGTTAAGCTAGGCGACACTGCTTCGTTTTATACGACCTTAAATTTTGGCTCAGGCGTCACAGATAGCTTTAGTTTCTTTTTAGATGGATTCTACGCGAATTTTAAGGGCGATTCGGATGGCTTGGGTTACTCCGCTGATGCCGCGGGTGAAGTACCTACTCCTGCGCTTATTCCAGGTTTAATCGGTGCGGGAATTGCGGCTCTTCGGAGAAAGCAAAAAGGGCAAGATGACGAAGGGGTACAGCAATCGGCATAGTAGCCTTGCCTTAAGTGCTTACCTGGTGGTCCAATCAAAAGGAAGATGTGATTAATCATATCTTCCTTTTTGTAAGTGACGGACAAAACTTTTTCGGTAAGCGGTTGAAACCGCACCTACAAGAACCAAACCTGCCTCCGCAGGTTTCAAAACTCTTATGGCAGCCAATCTGCGCAACCAGACTTTCTACCGGCAGGCGTGGCTTCTAGTCGCCAGCTGCTTTTTCCTATTTCTTAATCATTTTTTTGAGTGAGCGGTAGTTCTTTTTGACTGTTTTGATCGCTTTCTTGATTCTATAGTGATTGAAGTCGTAAATTCTCAGATCAGAGTATTCGTTGATCCGCTTAATGGCACGTCCTAGAGAGGGTTCACGGCCATGTAGAATCTTGGCTGGACAGCCTCCTACGAACACAGGATAAACCGTTCTAACGTTGTATTCAGGCGGTAATATGACTGAGCGAATGTCCGAGAAATAAAGCGCTTCTCGGAAAGCAGGTTGATCGTGGGCGGGAGGGTTATCTCCCTTCAGCTGTTCAGCGTAGATACGTTCCCATGCTTTGAAAACCTGAATCACTGCTTCAGTCTTGCAGTAAGGGATAACACCCGTATTGGGTTCAGCGAAGCAGAGTGGAATATTCTCTACGACATTATGCATTCCTGGCGAGATTCGCCAGGGCGCATGACAATATCCCAGGTCGAAGCGCTCTAGAAGCTCAGAGAACTCATAAACGCTGTCGAGGAAATAGGTGTCGGTATCGACGAAGAGAGTCTTTTCGTGCTTCGTCTCGATAAGCGGCGATATCTTATCGAAAAAGGAATAGTTAGGAGTCTCTAGAATATGAATAAAATCAAATGAATCTTTGGCTAAGTCAGCCTCGCTATCTGTCCAAAGGGTGATCGGGATGTCGGGCATTACCTGCTTTGCCGACTGGGCTGACCTTACACATTCGTCGCGGTACCTTTTCCCAGTCGCAACGTAAACAATTCCAAAATCATTACTCATAAATAACCCCTTATCTGGGAATTATTCCTACTGCACTCTAACCTCAAAATTGTTGCCTGGCAAGGTATGGCCTTATGTACAAAGTCCCTCACCCAGAACGGGCAAGGGACTTTTCATGACTCGGAATTGATGGAATGACTAACTTACATACTTAAAGGCCGAGGTGTCTTCCAGATTAAGCTGTTTTCCAGCTTTGTGAATCACGCCAATAAGTTCATTTTGGCCGGAGGTTTTTAAGAAGATGCCAACATCTTCAGCATTTCCTGCAGAGGAACTGCCCAAGTGGTAGTCATTCGCTTCGCCATGTAGCTGAATCTGATCGCCGTGCTTTTGGTTGAAGTCCTTGATGACCGCGAAATCTGACTCACCTGTACTCTGGGCATTGCCATCATCGTAATAAGCTTGGGAAGCATCGCCCAGAACATAGGTATCGGCCTGGCTGCCGCCCATCATCACATCTTGTTCCCCTAATCCGGGTTGAGCATCCTTAACCGCGACACCGACCAGCAGATCGTTGCCTTTATTACCGTTGATCGTGTCGTTACCACGATCGCCATAAAGGGCATCATCACCATTGCCTCCTTTGATGAGATCGCTGCCACCTCCGGCCCGGATGGTATCGTTCCCCCCCCGGCCCAGCATCTTTTGGGCCAAGCCGCTACCAATAAGAGTTTCACTGGCATTAGAGCCTTTGATATTGACGCGTTTTGGGTCATCTGGACCGCTGGGGGGAGGCGTTGGGGAAGGCGTTGGGGAAGGCGTTATAGGGGCATTGCCAGGATCAATAATGGTGTAGTCTGCCTCTACGGTGGCGATCGCCGAACCACCGCCTCTTGGCTGGGTGTAAGCGGTCGCTTTAATCGTGTAGTCGCCTTGGTTCAGTAGCTTACCGGTCAGATCGCCTTTGGTATCGCCAAACAGGGCATATGGGACCACATTCTCAGTGCGCGTGCCAAAGTTAGATTCGAACTTGACGCTCTTTACCGAGTCGGCATCAGGATGACTGGAATTAACTTGAGCCACCAGCGTAAACTCAGTCAAATCTAGGTCGCTGAGGTCGATTTTAGAAATGGACCCCAGGTTTTCGTACCCTTCCACAACTTCATCCGTAGTCGCGTCCATCAGCGACAGCGTAAAGAGCGACTTGGAAGTCGGGTCGGGTTGGGGCTGCGGCTCGGGCTGCGGTTCTGGAATTGGCTCGGGCTGCGGTTCTGGAACCGGTTCGGGCTGGGGCTCCGGGATTGGTTCCGGTTGGGGCTCGGGCTGCGGTTCGGGCTCTGGTTCTGGTTGGGGTTCGGGCTCTGGTTCTGGTTCGGGCTCTGGTTGGGGTTCGGGCTGCGGCTCGGGAATCGGTGCAGGTGTAGGTTGGGGGCCAGGGTTGGGGGCTGGATCAGCATCCAGGAAGGCTTGCAGCTTATCGATGTCGCCTCTTTCATCCCCCGTCAGGGCATAGTAGACCATGCCGGCATCTGAGATATCCGCTTTACCGCCTGCCTGCATCCGGTCGTAAACCCATTGCCAGTTGGGGTCTGCCGTTTTCATCCAAGACCAAGGGCCAAAGTCTTTTTTGGTGCTAAAGCCGCGGTTTTGGTCCTTGATATCGATAAAGCTGACGCCGAGCTTTTCAATATCCGTGCGGGTATGTCCGGTGTCCCTAGAGCCTGTATTCTTATCGTTAACGCTGGAATGAGACAGCACTTCGACAAAAGCGCGCTTCGAAGAGTCAGCCAGCTTAACAGCTTGATAAATAGCCTCCATGGGGCCAGCCCCAATAATTAGAAGTCGGTCGTTAGCCGAAGACGCATTGATGGCCTTAGCTAGGTGTTGCGTCATGGGATTATTGGGTCCCTGCTGAAACTCTTTGACCGCGTCAAAGAACACATCCTCATCAAATCCCATGCGATCGGCACTGCCAAAGGCGCTCGTGCGCATCTTTTCGCTCTGAGAACTGTCGGGTTTGCCCCAGACCTGAGAGTTGACGTGATAGTGAACAAGGCTGTCTTGCAGATCCGCGTGAGCTAGCATGGCCAAGCCTGCCGGGGTCGCGCCCACGTCATCGGGATCAGCGTTGCCATCAGCACTCACAGCAATGCGATCGAAATCCAAAAACAGTCCGGAATCGTTCTTCATGGATAAATCCTTCGGTTGATGTTTAATGTTTAGGCCCTGAGCCCTGTCAAGCTGCCTGACTTGCCTTCCAAGGCCAAAAAAGAAACGGATTCGGTAGTATGCGAAAGTTCGGTATCGAGCGACGTTTCTTCCTGAACGCTCACCCCAAAACTGTGGCGAGTAATGTTCTGCAGACGCAGGTTGGCAGTGTCGCTGCCGTAAAAGGAACCCAGCTTAGCGATGAGCGAAGGAGCTGTATCGAACCCTGACTCGAAACTGACTTGGGAGCGATTGTGGTCGTGGCTCCGGCCAGTCGTGCCCCCTTGCAGCAAGGTGTCACCGTCGGAAGCAGATCCTTGTTCGATCGCTAGCCAGCCCAGCGTTTCCTTGGTATGGCCGCTCTTATTGAGGGCTTCTTCCTCCTGCATGGCCAGCTGAAAGCCCTGTGAGGAGGGTTCTTGGGTGCGAGTGGTGACCCAATCGCTGCCGTTGTTGGTTTGCACCTGGGAAAGGACTGTGGGAGTAGCATCGAACTTCTTCAATTTGACTGCGTTGAAGCCTTGAGCAGTCAGGCGGCTGGCATTGGATGTCCCGGCTGATATGCGAGTGCCATCGGCAAGTTCCCAATCACCTGCCTCCATAACGAGGTAGGAAACCGATTCGTTGATGTGCGTACCATCTTCGTAGTTAGGTTCCTGGAGCCTGACTTGGAAGGAATTTTTACCGACGTTACGCAGGCGAATGGCAGCGGGGTCGGCCCCGTTAAACGTGGGGTCAGAAACGACCACGACCGGATTGGTGTAAGTATCATCCAGCGCTACCGTCTGCCACTGATGATTGAGGCTGAGGCGGCCATATTCGCCGATGGTAGCGCCTGTTTCGTTGGGGGTTGAGGCCGTATGCTCAAACGCGCCCACATCGACGCGATTGTCTCGCTGCTGGCCGCGTTGGTCGGTCGTGGGGGCTCCGGCACGAATGCCGGCGTCGATCGCAGGACTATCTGGCTTTAGAGGATGCACTAGCGTTCCATCACTCGCTTTGAGGGGCGCTAGCTTGGGGTCTGCCACAAGGCTATTGGCTAGCACTGGCATTGACTTGCTATCGGGCGAGAACTCGATGTTGCCTCCGCCATCAAACGCCTGGAAGCCCACTTGATTTTGGCGGCGATCTTGCTGGGCCGTATTGAAGGCAACGATGGAATTCTTCAGGGTTACGGCGTGGTTTTTGGCGTACCAGAGAGCCCCGTTGGCACGGCCTGCAGTGTTATAGGCAATGGTGGAGTTGGTGATATTAACCGGGGTCGATTTAGTGTTCAGGAACATGGCTCCACCCGCGTCACCGACCACTTCATTACCTGAGAAGGTGCTGTTAGTGATGGCCACAGGACGCTTGGAGTTGAGCCACAAGGCTCCCCCTTGCTTGACCGCCGTATTGTCCGCAAAGGTTGAATCCTTAATGGTCAGCCCCATATTGGACTGGATCGCGCCACCCCGAGCAATGCCCTTAGGGCTGATGTTGGCGGTGTTGCCGACGAAAACACTGTCTTCAATGACGGTTTGATCCTTGCCGTAGCCGTAGAGGAACAGGGCCCCCCCGCCGCCATCAGCCTGGTTGTTTTCAAAGCGGCTGTTGCGAATAGTGAGGGTGCCCCCAGCCGAGCGATCGCTGGGACCGAAGGGGTTAATGCCATCGGTAAAAATCGCACCGCCGCCAGCTCTGTTTTGGGCAGTGTTGTTCTTGAAGGTGGAGTCGGCGATCGCAAATTTGGTCGTGGAGTAGGCGTAAATAGCCCCGCCGTTGAAGCCGATGTTGTTGTTAAAGGTCGTTCCCTGAATGCTAAGTTCCGCGCGGGAATCGGTTGAAATGGCCCCGGCACTAAGGCCAACGTTTTTGGTCGCCGGTGTGCCATCATTGCCCTCAAATTCGCTATCGATAACGGTAGCTTTGGCTAGATGCCCCAGGTAGAGGCCCCCGCCCTGGGTAGAGGTATTATTTTCAACTTGTGTGTTGATGAGTTTGAGTAAGCTGCCTTGTCGGGCCAGGATACCGCCGCCGGGGCCATCCACCTCGCCGTCGGCAATTCTGAGGGTATTCAGCGTGACGTCGGTGTTCTTCTCAATGCGCAACACGCGGCTGGAATTTTTGCCACTGATGGTGAGTCCCGGCACATTTCGACCATCCAGGGTGATGGATTTGTCGAGAATCAGCTGCCCACTCGTTAGGGGGATGGTTTTCTGAGCCAGTTTGTTGGCAAACCGGATAGTATCGCCTTCTTTGGCAGTCGAGATCGCTTGTCTCAGTGATCCGGCACCCTGGTCTGCCGTGGAAGTCACAGTGATGATAGCCATAGGTAACGTTCTCAAGGGTTGCTAACAGCGGTAAATCAGACGACGGCTGTATCGGGTATGGGATTAATGCCCAAAAGACTTGTCTCGGTTGCAGCCGATGGAGTGTCGGCAAAGAGCTCACTTTCGGATTGGTCCGCCAGAGACGTGCTGCCTATCAGCGTTGTGTCTGATACATT
The DNA here is from genome assembly GCA_038523735.1 of Cyanobacteria bacterium J06626_18. Classification (GTDB taxonomy): domain Bacteria; phylum Cyanobacteriota; class Cyanobacteriia; order Phormidesmidales; family Phormidesmidaceae; genus SIO1E4. The sequence goes on from JBCBJE010000133.1 coordinate 6,528, forward strand.
AAGCTCGCTCGTGGCAGCGGCCTCTGGTGCCATAACAGGACTTGTATTCACAGCAGTATCTGCTTGGGGCAGACCGTTTACCGATTCGGTAGGGTTGGTCAAATCATCTGCCGAGGTTGATACGGGCTCGGCGGTAACGGTGTATTGGAGGTCGCGAGTGGCGATCGCGTCGCCCTTGCCATCTCGTGCCGTGAAGGCGGTGGCTTTAATGCGGTAGTTGCCAAGGTTGAGCGCTTTGCCGCGATAATCACCTTTGTTATCCCCGAACAAGGCATAAGGGACAACATTCTCGGTGCGGCTACCCAGGTTCGACTCAAACCTCACGCTTTTCACGGAGCTGGCAGCTGGATGTTGGGAGTTAATCTGAGCCGCTAAGCTGAACTGTTTCAGGTCAAGGCTATTGAGGTCAATTGCCGATGTTGCCTCCAGATCTTCATACCCTTTAACCACCTGATCCGTCTCGGCATCAATCAGCGCCAGCTTCAGAAGTGGCTGATCGGGGGTAGGTGCGGGCTGGGGCTGCGGTGTGGGTTCCGGAGTAGGATCCGGCTCAGGTACGGACGGAGCCGGGTCAGGACCCGGATCGGGGTCAGGGTTTGGATCGGGGTCAGGGCTTGGATCGGGCTGAGGCACCGGCCCTGGTTTGGGGCCAGACCTTGGCGGTGGAGCGGGTGGAGGCTCCGGCATGGGTTGCGGGTCGGGGTCGGGAAGGGGCTGGGGGTCCGGCTCCGGAGCCGGGGTCGGAATCGGCTCCGGAGCGGGCGTAGGTTCCTCGAAAGCGGGAGCCGCGATGGGCTCGTCAAATTTTGCCACCACTTCCACATCGGCGGCGTCAAACTGGCTGGGTGTGAGGCGCCCTAAGCGAATCGTTGAACCATTCGCCAAGGTCACCTCGGTTGAGACAATATCGGGTGCTTTTTTGGTCTTGCCCGGTTGCACAAGGCGCTGCACATCCGTAATGGGAGACGTAGTTCGGAGGCGATCGCTCCCCGGTGTGAAGTCCTGAATCGTGGTTTGCTCATTAGCGCCCACTTCAAAGACATCCGCACCGGCTCCACCGGTCAGCTGATTTTTCCCAGAGCCCCCGCGCAGGGTATCTGCCCCCGCGCCCCCCTCCAGGACATCGCGGCCCCCTTCACCCGCGATGAAGTCATTGCCGTCGCCCCCGAGGATTGTGTTGTTGGCGTTGTTGCCGTAGACCGTGTCATTGCCGGTGCGGCCATCAATCGAGACCTGGGCATCAACGCCTCTGCCTTTCTGGGGTTTCAGCGCCACGCCCCGAAAATCGAGAACGTTCTTATCCCCCTCAGGTCCATTGGCCCCAACGATGCGGGTGCTGTGAATTTCCTCAATGCTATTTTTTTGACGTGAGAAATTCTGCAGACCCAGCGTGCGCTGTTGAACCAGCAGATCGTAGCCGGATCCGCCGTAGATTTGATCCGGCATATCAACATCGGCAGCCTCATAGGAAGAGGCATTCAGCCGAGCACCGACGCGAATCATATCGTCACCCGGCCCCCCGATCGCAGTATCAAAGCCCGTCTCTAGCTGCAGGACATCGTTGCCACCCCCCCCGATGAGAATGTCGTTCTTGTTGTCGAGCCCGTAGATCATGTTGTTGGCGTCGTTGCCAATGCCGTAGACGGGTTTACCGCCGCTCTTTTTAGAAGAGGTGGTGTCTAGTGACGTATGCAGTGAGGCCGTGCTGATCGTTTCGTGATCCTTGGGCCGAACCACGTAGTAACCGGAAGTGTCGGTAAGGCCCAGGTCAGCTGCTGTTTGCAGGTCGCTAGTGTCATCCACTAGCCGACGGGGAGCCAGTCCGGGGGCCAGATCCGCTGGGTCAATCTCGTCCGGTAAATCTGGGGTGGTGACGGGATGGGTGAAGTCCATCGTTGGCACCGGCAGTTCTTCGCGAATTGTGATGCGATCGCGGATGGCATCGAAGTCGCTCACACCGCGAACCACAATCCCGGTTCCCGTTAGGTCGTAAGGCTTCACGAAGGCTCCATCGGCGGGGGCAGTGTGATTGCCCCAGGTGATGTAGAGCGCCTTCTCGTTGCTGCGCCCACTGGCATAGTCATTTTTCGGCTTACTGGTCGGATTCCAGGTAATGGTCGAGACCTTCAGGTCGCCCAAACCGTTCACGCCCGAGGCGGCAATTTCGATTTGGTCGGCCTTCGGGTCAAAGTCACGCAGAATCTGAACCCCCTCATTCCCAGCTTGAAAGGTGTCCTGGCCTTGATTGCCCTCTAACCAGTTGCGCCCTGCATCCCCGCGCAAAGTATCGTTCCCGGCCTCACCAATGAGGTGATCATTGCCCCCCATCCCAGAAATCCAGTCATTGCCTTCGCCACCGTAGACGCCTTCGTCTTGTTCCACGCCTCGGTACAGGTCATCACCGCCCAGAGCGTTGAAATTGACCAGTGCCTGGAAAACTAAGCCATTGAAGTCTAAATGGTCGGCGGTATCGGTGCCGGTAAACTTCCAATAGGGGTCGCCTTGCTGCGGCCCGATCGCTTCGATGGACTGCTCATAGGCGCTGAAGCGGTTGAATGCAGCCCCATAGATGCCACCCCCCTCAATCTGAATCGTGTCGTAACCAGGCCCCCCAAAGAGTCGATCCACCCAGGGCGATTCACCATTCATTAGGAAAGTGTCATCGCCTTTGCCGCCAATCAGCACATCGCGATCGACCCCCAGACTGCCTTGGGTTGCCCGGATGCGCTTGGCCTGAGTTTCGCCCCCCTTGATGACGTCATCGCCTGCACCGCCATAGACAACATCATTGCCCGCACCGGCACTGAGAAAATCATCCCCGGCCCCCCCGGCCATGTAGTCATTGCTG
>JBCBJE010000134.1:0-9374 GCA_038523735.1 Cyanobacteria bacterium J06626_18
ACTCGGACGCGGCCTGCATACAAATGCTAAAACCAAGCGTCAGCACCCTTTAAACTACCCAACTGGTCGATGGGTTAACAGATGACCTATCTCGTCATGCCTGTTCAGATCCGGGGATAGTCTTTCTGTCAAGACAGGCGATCGCCATCTGTTAACCCATCGACCAGTTGGGTAGTTTAAAGGGTGCTGACGCTTGGTTTTAGCATTTGTATGCAGGCCGCGTCCGAGTCTGACATGCGGTGTCTCAGGAGATAAAGTCATGGATCTAGCGATCGCAGCCCTAGTTTTTGGAACAGTCTTAGTTCTTTTCACAAGAGACGTATTCAAAGGTTAAGTTTGTTCAGGCTGCCGAATCCCATAAAAATTGATTCGGTATTCTGTAATCTTTGTGCCAGTTTGAGCTTCCACTTGCTGAATTAATGCTTCAGGGAGCTCAACATGCACATCAATAATTTGCTGCGTGTCCGTGCAGTTCACGTGGCTGTGGGCATCACTGATGTGACCGTACAGTCGACCATCAGAGCGTTCGACACATTCAATAATGCCGTGCTCAGAAAGGGCCTCCAGGTTCTGGTAAACAGACGTGTGGCCGATATCGCAACCTTCGCGATTAAGGCGGTCGTAAATCGTGCGTGCCGAAAGGTGCTCTTTAGCCCGCCAAAGCAGTTCTAGAATATACCGACGCTGACGGCTCAGACGCATACCCAAAGACTGACACCGCTCTAGGGCATCTTCCAAGGAGTTGATGGGGGTAGGTGCCGTGGGGCTTTGCATGAGTTCTGCTCCAGAGTGCTTACCAGATTTCAAGCCAGCAAAACATCGCTCAGAATGACTCTGAATGAGTATAGAAAAAAGAACGTTGCTGTGTGTGAGTATGAACGGCTGTCGCAAGAATCTTCACCACGAGCCGATTATAGCTTTTACTCATACTCAGTACCACTTTAGCTTGCTTAAAAAAGAAGCGTCTATGGGGTTTTGGGGCGTATTTTGTCGGAGTTGTTGGGGAAATCAAGATTAGGGCTGGACAAAGGATCGATGGCTGGTTCCGCTAGCTGAATGTCCGCTTCATTGTGGGTTGTGAGTTTATCAGGGGGGATATGAATATTCGGCACTGCAAAGGCTTCTGATAGAGTCGGTGTTTTACGAATTGCCGTAACACGGTCAGTTGTAGCTGCAATTTGAGCCGGTGCTTCTCCTGCCAAAGCATCTGAGGCAATTGGAGTATTACGGGAGAAGCCTTCTTCAACGCTTGTAGAAATTTGGCTGTCTGAGTTGGTGGCGACTGCGATCGCTGCCGAACCAGAAGTATCGGATTGCAGGGGAAGAGCATCTTCTAGGGGGAAGCTAACGGGTTTTAGCGCAGCTGCTTCACGATTCTGCTGATTTCGTGCAACCGTGTTCGATGAGTGGTCAATGATGTCCTGTGTGTTGCTTGAGAGTACACCCACCGTTTGTGTCAGGACTTTATCAATCGCGCCGAGATTTTCTGATAGTGTCACTTCTGAGGGTGAAGCATCGGTGGTAGTCGCAGTCAAAGAATCTGCCGGTAAAGCTCTGGCGGCAACGGCTCGAGCGATCGCGTCAACCCGACGCGACTGATCACGTGAAATACTGTGGATGTTGTTGCCCAGACCAGGCGCATTCCATCGCTGCGTATCTGGATCGATGAAAGAACGGGTCCGTGCCCAAACAATTGCATCAGGCCCAGTCATACCGAGTCTGCGTGCTTCGGCCAGCCACTCAATATATCCCTCGCGATCAAGTGCTGCTTGGGGTGCTTGGTTGGCTAGGTCAATCCCGTTCAATAATTCTTCTAGCGAAAGCGTGATGTTGTGAGCCAATGCTTTTTGCTTCAATGAGCGCGACTGGGACTGAAGGCGATGAAGCTGCTGAGTATCCGCCTCCTCAGGTGTGCGGGCGTTGTGCTGATATGAAAACGTTCCTAAGTTCCAAACACCGTTGCCCGGGTCAAGATGTCCGAAGTAGGCGGGGGTTTTGTGTCCTTCGGGCGTCCGGGTGCCTTCTGCACTACCCACGGCACGGGCCACAAGCGATTCCACGCCCCCTTGAAAAATCTGGCCAATTATTTCCGCCGAACTAAAAGCTTCTTGCGCAGGTTTAGGGGTTGCCTGGGGTGTTTTGGCACGAGGGGCGAGATCAAATCCCAGCAGCAGATTGTCGATTGCTTCTACAGGGGCAGGTTTTGTGGGAGCCGTAGGTGTTTGCGTATGACGTGACGCAACAGTGGATTGATGCTGTGCCTCCTGGGAGACTACTGGGTTGATCGAAACGGGTGGCGGAGCTGGTAGAGCTGTACGGACAGATGTGCGATCGCCTAAGGCCAGAGCCTGACCGCCACCGTAAACTCCTGCAGGCAGCGTTGAGTTGCCCGCGAAAGGAGGCTGGGATGCTGCTGCTGGAATGGGTAAGGGGGTTTCCTTCGCAACTGGGTTACCCAAGTGGGAGGGCTTCTCTGAGTAAGGGGGCGCAATGGCTATCGTGTCATTTGCAGAATCAGTGCCGTGGACAGGTTCCAGTTCGAAGGATAAACCGAGCGTGTCCGCTGCCTCCGCTGCCGAACCAAGGCTGACGGAAAGGGCAAGACTGCTGAGGGTAAGAAGAGTGCGGGACAGTTGCATGGCACGATGAACTCAAGTGGGCTAGCAGTATGTGGAAAGGACTTTAAGTGGCTTATCTAATAGCGTTCGAGCGATCGCTCCAAAACATTTTTCGAGGGTTCGACGATGACCCAGGTTCCTTCGGGTTGCCGACGCAGGGTAGCGAAATGAAGAAAATTGGCATGACCTATTGATTGACCCGCACCGACTGTTCCTAATTGAGGTCGCCTGAGACCGCAGTAGCGGAAAAGATAGGCCGGCACTTCGGGAGAAGAAAAAAAAATGCAGTTTTCACCCGTGGCAGACAGTTCGACATCACCCTGAAAAGGGGCATGAACCGATTTTCCTCGCATGTGAATCGAGATATCGCCCAAACCTGCAGCCACAGAAAAGCCCTCAATGGCATCGCCGGGGGCCAGTTCCCAGGTTTGCTCGATGGCAATGCGGCGGGGGTTAGCGATCGCTTGACTGCGGCATCCTGTTAGTGAGCTGCTAATGCCAAGGACCATCGACACTAATAGACCCGCTTTGAGCCAGCGACGGTTCTTTGGCAAAGAAAGCTTGGCCCAGAACAGCTGCTGGCTTTTGCTAAGTAGCCTATTCAAAGTTGAAGCGATAACCGGCATACTCATCGTTCTCGTACAGGATAACTAGCTGCGTTTTGGGATCGAATTCGAGGGGATAGGCTTCTCGTTCAGCGTTAACCCCAGAACGCACCATTAATCTGTCGAGGGTGCAGTAGGGTTCGGCAACAATCTGGCGCACTCGGGTTTTGGAATCGCGTTCAGGAATTGTCAGCAACTGAGCGAGTTGCTCACGTGACAGGGTGGCCTCTGTCTGAATAATTTGCTCGCAAGCGTTGTCATTCACTGTCGCGCGCGACCGCGATAGCCACGACTTCATATTTTGAAAATCCACTAGTACGAGAGCAGCCGCGAGAATGACACCACCCGCAACCAGAGATTTGACCGGTGAGGGAGAAGGTAGACGCTTAGGCGATTGGGCAATCATAGAAACAGCTCCTAAAAATCGACATAAGAGATAGCCATGAGGGTGAACGAACGACTCTGATGCATATGCTTACAAACAGCAGATCGCGTCTGCATGCCGCCAATGGATTGCTGGCTGTGGGTTTGGTGGCTGATGGACGGGAAACTATGGACTTAAAGCTTGCCTCCCAGTACCAGGCCTACAAGTGCTAGAAACAACCGAGCAACCAAGGCTACATCAGGGCGGGGAGCAAACAGCAGACGGTAGAGTGCTAAGGCTACTGCTCCCACTGTGGCTCCTACTAGCCAGGGCCACAGGCCCGGGGAAGCGGCTAAAGCCAGCTGAATAGCCAGACGTCCAATTAAACCGCCACCCAGCCAAATCACAATATCGAGAGGTGTTAACCGAGAACGCGCCTCAAGGGTGCGGGTCAATGTCTGCCAGCAAGTTTCTAAAACTCCCAAGGGATCTGCGGTTGCAGCTAGTAAACCGGGAGCGTGTTCGGTGAGTGTTTGCGCTCTAGTCTGAGCAAGCGCCCGAATTTCCTCAGCGGTTTGAGTAGCGTGACGTTCGTCTTCATGCAAGTCAACAGCAACATTATGTAGCGTCAATTTGCCCTGTGTGTCTTGCAAGACCTGTGACACAACCGCCTGATGTAATTCGCAGAATTGCTCGAACTCAAAACCATAGGCCGATGGATGACGACGAAGACTCCAAGCTAGACGGTCGGCGCTACGTTTAAAGTTCTGGATTGCGATTGCTTGCTTCTGCCCCAGTTCATTGATGGTGATGGCTTCCTGCTGCAGTCTCTGCCAGTGTAGATTCACCTCCGTAGGCAAGGCTGTAGGTTGACTGGTGGTCTCCTCGTAGTGTTTTGGATTGACGGTGTCATCGTTCGCCGGTAGCTCAGCTGGCTGCGATCGCCGCTGCAATGCCTCAACGACTGCAGCTTGCTGGGTCCGATTAAGGGCTGCAGGAACCGGCTGCGTGACCGGCAGCTCGGGCGATCGAGGATGCTCCCACATCGGCTCCGAAGCTTCGGTTTGGTAATTCTGGGTGCGTTGTAATGTTTCAAGGCGCTCACGCAGTGGGGCTAGGTCAGATTTATTCATGGGTCTTGAGGTCCTTGCAGGCAAAGAGATCGAGGAGAAAATCTTTGATGAGTACAAGTGTACTAAATTTAGGCGCGAATGCAACACCTTTGCCACTGAAAATAAAATTTTTGGTCTAGCTGGGTTGGTTAAAGGGTTGGTTGGGACTCGCTATCGCTTGTGTTTCCGTCGTTTTTCTGGGGTTTCCTAGGTCTTGCTCAGATCTTGCAAAGCCTGAACTACCTTAAGGGGCAAGTAACGTGCAGCGGATGATTCGCTGGATTTAGAGACATGGTGTGGATGTTCGGAAGCCTGAGGGATTGAATCGGCTTCCAGTGCATTCTCAGTTTTTTCTCGATTGCGATTTATACCTTGTAAGGGCGATCGTGTTGTCGACACTACTCTGGTACAGCTATGCAGCATCTTTCTCGGATTCCGTCTTCTAGTAGCTTGCCTGATACCGGAGGAGGTTCAGTTCCGGTCTATCCGGAATCGTTTTCTATGAAGCAAACCCGATCAGTTGCTTATCACATCCTGATGGCACTAGTACTGGGTGGACAGGTTTTGGTGCGGATTCTACGGGGCCGAGTGCAACGCCGACGGGTCATGGACCATATGATTATGGCCGGGCCGGGAGCACTGGTTCCTGTCCTGCTCACCAATTTGTTTGCGGGCATGATTTTTGCTGTCCAAACAGCTCGTGAAATGGAACGTTTTGGTGTGCTGCATGCGCTTGGTGGTGCTTTTGCCTTGGGTTTCTGTCGCGAACTGGCCCCAATCTTGTCGGCGGCGATTTTAGCTGGACAAGTAGGATCTGCCTTTGCGGCGGAAATTGGCAGCATGAAAATTACGGAACAAATCGACGCGCTTAAAGTGTTGCGAACGGATCCGGTTGACTATTTGGTCGTTCCCAGGGTTGTGGCATGCTGCGTCATGCTGCCGATGCTGACTATGTTGGGCTTGGTGGTGGGAGTGGCTGGGGGGCTCTGGGCGGCCAGCCATTTCTACCAAGTCCAAGGTTCTATCTTCTTGACCTCGGTGCAGACGCTTCTGGAACCCAGAGATCTGATAGCTGTACTGCTCAAAGCGCTCATTTTTGGGGCAATGACCGCTCTTGCGGGTTGTACTTGGGGACTAACCACGACCTGTAGTCGAGGCTTGGGACGAGCCGCCACATCGGCTGTGGTTACGACTTGGGTTTCTCTCTTTGTCATCGATTTCTTCATCACCATTTTGCTATTTCATGGGGTGACGGTGAGTTACTAGGGAAGAAGGAGGGAGTGGGGAGTGGAAGGGTGGAAGAGTAGATGGGTGGAGAGTAGTGGGTGAGTGTGCAGAGGAAAGGGGAAAGGGCAAGGGGAGATAGGGAGGCAGAGGGAGAGGGGTAGGGCGAAATCTGTAAGGGCGAGGCATTTGATCCGGATATTTACTACTCATCCAGACTCTACGTTCCAAATGCCTCGCCCCAACCCCACCAACCATCAACGAACAACCATCAACCATTAACGAACAACCAAGAACCAATAACGAAGCGCCTAAAACACAAACTGAATCTGGACATCCCAAGTTGTGCCGTCTCGAACTATCAGCACATGTCGAATGAATTCGCGTAGATAGACACGTCTTTCTGCTTCTGATAAGTCTTGCCAAAACTGTTTGATAGATAGGGTCTGGACTATTTGCGCAAGGTTGTCGGGGGGGAGTTGGGAGGCTTGCTGTTGCAGATTGGCAAGCTCGCTCCGGAGAGTGTATGTCCGCAGTGATGCGGTTGCTTCATCTAAAATGCCCTGGACAAGGAGATCGGGAATGCGGCTGAGTGTTGTTTCATGCTGCTGAATTTGGGTGCGAAGGTTGTTTTTGAGGCTGCTGACAGGCGCGCCTTTGAGGCTGGCAACTGCTTTAGGTAAGTCTTGACAGACACGGTCAATAGTTTTGTTTAAGACGGCTTCATACGCGATCGCGCGGCAAGACTTTTCTGTCCGCCCGCAAGCGATCGGTCGCAAGTACAGATATTCATGGGTTTGTCGCGGACGAGTTACGCGCGTAACTTTCAACATACTTTGGCATTCTTGACACTGGACAAGACCCGCCAGCGATCGCGGGGCGCTGGCTGTTTTCGGCGGGAGCCGTCGATTGCGGCGGAGCAGGCGATCAACTTGTGCGGCTTCTTCACGGGAAATCAGAGGGGTGTGGGTATCGCGAATGATACTACCGTCTTTGTAGGCCAAATCACCGCGATAGGCAGGATGTGTGAGCCACCGCTGGCCGGTAGATGCCGCAATGCGTTTGCCATAATTCTTTTCGAGGTGACGGATGGCGCCTCGGATGGAGCCAAATAGGAGAAAATTTTCAAAAAAGGCTTTTACAACTGGAGCGGTTGAGCGATCCAGCGTATAGCGATCGCGCCCACGGCGGTAGCCATAGGGAGCCCGACCCGGCGGCGGCAACACCTTGATGCGATTATGAGCATGACCAGCCCGCAGCCGGTAGCGGGTGTGCTGGGCCTGAATGGTCGTTGCCAGTTGCATGAGGTCACGGCGGGTGGCCTGCGGCAAGTCTGCTGTTGTCGGGCTATGGTAGGTCTGGTCTAGAGTCACGACCGTAATGTCCATGTTTTCCAAGGTGTCAAGACATTGGACAACGGTAGTCAAAGAATCGCCCAAGTCGGCTAGTTGCCGGACAAGTACCGTACTAGGTAGGGTCGTCTGGCAATCCTGCAACAGCTGTTGCAGATAAGGTCGCTCTTCCCCAGAAGACGCCTGATCGATATAGACGCGAGCTACGGGCTGGCCCCAACTAGCGAGCGTGGGCGGTACCTCTAAACAAGGATCGATGCAGGCATAAGCGACAACAACCATAGCGATTAACTGGAGACGTTAGACACAGCTACTCAGCCTCTTACCTCGGGTGGATAGAGCTAGAGAGCATTTAGCAAGGCGGGCATATGGTGTACAACTGTCCCATAAAGGCCAAGACCATTATCTTAAAGACAGACCTACTTAAAAACTTTCAGGTATGACTGTGACAGCTAGACGGATTTGCATTTTAGGTGGCGGCTTCGGTGGGCTCTATACAGCTCTGCGCCTCAATTCGCTGCCGTGGAAATCCTCGGAGCCAGTGGAAATTGTGCTGGTTGATCAGCGTGACTGTTTCCTATTTTCACCGTTGCTCTATGAATTAGTAACGGGCGAATTGCAGACTTGGGAAGTTGCTCCTCCCTACACAGAACTCCTGGCGGCTACGCAAATCCGCTTTACTCAAAGCGCCGTGGATACTATTAATCTGGCTGAGAAACAGGTGCAGTTGAGCATTGGTGAAACGTTGACCTACGATCGCCTCGTTCTAGCGCTAGGTGGCGAAACACCGCTAGATATTGTCCCGGGTATTACCGAGTTCGGTATTCCCTTCCGGACGGTGCAAGATGCGTATCGGCTGCAGGATCGTCTGCGGGAACTCGAGGCATCAGAGGCGGAAAAAATTCGGGTTGCCATTGTGGGTGGTGGCTACAGTGGCGTCGAGTTAGCCTGCAAAGTCGCAGACCGCTTGGGTGATCGCGGTCGTGTCCGTTTGATTGAGCGAGCTGATGATATCCTCCTAACATCGACTGAATTCAACCGTAAGGCAGCCCGACAGGCGTTGTCGGAACGGAATGTTTGGCTTGATTTAGAAACAACGGTAGAGCGCGTCACGGTTGACACCATGACCCTCAATTACCGCGAGCAAGCCGATACCTTACCTGTCGATGTTGTGTTGTGGACTGTGGGAACTCGCGTTGTCCCGCTGATTCAAGCACTAGATGTACCGCACAACGAGCGTCAGCAAATTCACGTGGAGCCGACGCTGCAGGTGGTAGATCATCCCGAAATTTATGCCTTAGGGGACTTGGCCGATTGTAAAGATGCCACTGGGCAGCAGGTGCCGACGACCGCTCAGTCAGCTCTGCAACAAGCGGACTATGCCGGCTGGAACCTATGGGCATCGCTAACCAACCGGCCGCTGTTGCCGTTCCGGTATCAGCACCTCGGCGAAATGATGGCGTTGGGGATTGATAATGCGACTCTAACGGGACTCGGACTCCGACTTGATGGTGAGATGGCTCATGTGGCGCGACGATTGACGTATCTGTATCGGATGCCAACCCTCGATCATCAAATTCGTGTGGGTTTGAACTGGATTCAACAACCCTTGCGGGATTTCTTGTCTGTGTGATGTCCTGACTGTGTAATTCTTGTACCCTCTACAGGCAGGCACTGGCAGAGCACCCACTATGAAAACGCCGAAAGTAATCTTCGTCGACGCGGTTGGCACCTTGTTTGGGGTTGCTGGCAGTGTGGGGAAAGTCTATGCTGAAAGGGCTCAGCAATTTGGGGTTGCGGCAAACGCTGAAGCTCTGAATAAGGCGTTTGTCCGGCACTTTAAAGCAGCTGAGCCCATAGCCTTTCCAGGCATTGATCGAACACAGGTTCCGGCTCAAGAATATGCTTGGTGGAAGGCGATCGCCGAAAAAACTTTCCGTAGTGTTAAACAACTCGAACAGTTTGAAGATTTTGAGGCGTTTTTTTCTGAGTTGTATGCTTACTTTGCGGGAGCCGATCCTTGGTTAGTGTATCCCGATACCTTTCAGTCGCTCGAACGGTGGCGAGCTTCAGGAATTGAGTTAGGGGTTATTTCCAAT
>JBCBJE010000135.1:0-9351 GCA_038523735.1 Cyanobacteria bacterium J06626_18
AGTTGCCACCCCCAACCACAACGGTGTCAGGCGATGCGCTGATTGCCGAAATTGCCAACGCCGCGCTGGCGTTACCAGAGGGCGGAGAGTTTCTGGAGTTTGCCCCCGCTGACGGCATTGCCCTATTACAGGTTTCAGCTCTGCCAGGGAAACGAGTGCAGGTGGTGATTACCGGCACCGAGGCTGCACCCACTGCCGAGGTTGAGACCACAGCCTCCGGACTGGCGCTCAGCGTGGTGCCAGGGGTGGCTCAGGTCGGTGAAGACGATGAAGCCTTGAGAATTGTGGTCACGGGCGAGGAAGACCGAGGCTACGTAGAACCCAATGCGACTACGGCCACCCGTACCGATACACCGCTGATTGAGATTCCCCAGTCGATTCAGGTCATTCCCGAGGAGGTTCTCGAAGATCAACAGGTCATTCGTTTGAATGATGCGTTGCGAAACGCGCCTAGCGTGGTGCAGAGCAATACTTTTGGCGGGGGTCGAGAAATTTTTGCGATTCGTGGGTTCGATGGGTCAACAGTTCTACGCGATGGCTTCCGGGTTAGTGAATCTAGTAGCGGCCTTCAGGAAACGGCTAACCTAGAGCAGATTGAGGTGTTGCGGGGACCCGCTTCCATTCTCTACGGCAATGTCGAGCCAGGCGGCATCATTAACCTAGTCACCAAGCAGCCGTTAGCGACTCCGTTTGCGGAGGTGACAACTCAGATCGGCAGCTACGGATTCTTTCGGCCCACGCTCGATGTCACAGGTCCGCTCGATGCTGAGGGCAATATTCGCTACCGGCTCAATGCGGCCTATGAGCGGGCGGATGGGTTTCGCGATTTTGAGACCGAGGTTGATCGCGTCTTCATCGCGCCCGTGCTTGCGATTGATTTGAGCGATCGCACCGACTTGACACTGGATTTGGAGTATCTCAATGACCAGCGCCCGTTTGATCGCGGTATTCCCCCGTTGGGGGATGAGGTGGCCGATGTCCCCCTTGACACGATCATTGGCGAACCTGACGACTTCTTTAGGTCGCAAGTTACCAGCGTTGGCTATCGCTTAGAACATCGCTTTAGTGAGAACTGGCGGCTCCGTAATCGCTTCCGCTATACCGACACTAACTTTTCCAATTTCCGGGCTGAACTGGATGCAGGCTTAGTGAATGAGGGAACGGGCGATATTGGCCGCTTTTATGTCTTCAACGAGAGTGACGCAGAGAGCTACGAATTCCAGACAGAAGTGATTGGCGAATTTGCCACGGGCTCAATCAATCACACGCTATTAGCAGGAGTTGATGTGTTTTTTGATGACGTGGAGACGTTTATTCAGAATGATCTTGCTCCAACTGTCAATATATTCGATCCTGAGATTGGTGTTATCCCTCGTCCAGACCTACCCCTAGCATTTACGACGAGCGATACTACCACTAACCTCAGTCAGGTTGGACTGCTGCTGCAGAACCAAGTCGAACTCTTGCCAGAGATCACCCTGTTATTGGGCGGGCGGGTTGATTTCTTTACCCAAAGCAGCACTGCCGAAGCCATTTTGATTCCAGGATTACTCAATACGCCCGCGCGTGACAGTGAACAGTCCCAAACGGCGTTTACCCCTCGAGTCGGCATCGTCTATCAACCCATCGAAGAACTCGCGTTGTATGCCAGCTACAGCCGCTCCTTTGAGCCCAACATCTTGACGGCCACCACAGCTGACGGTGAGTTTCTGGATCCAGAAGAAGGGGAACAGTTTGAGGTGGGACTGAAGACGGAGCTATTCGACGGAAGACTCGCAGCCACCCTCTCGTTCTTTGACATTACTCAGACCAACGTGGCCGCTGACGATCCCGGCAATGTCAACTTTGTGGTGCCGATTGGCGAGCAGACAAGTCGGGGGATGGAACTCGATGTGACCGGCGAAATCCTACCGGGGTGGAATATTCTGGCAGGCTTGAGTTTATTAGATGCTAAAATTGAGGAAAGTGCTGATTTTCCAAGGGGATCGACTCCACGCAACGTGCCGGAGACGTCAGCCAGCCTATGGACGACCTACGAAATTCAGTCAGGTGACTTGGCCAGACTGGGCTTTGGCTTGGGGCTGTTCTATGTGGGTGAACGACCAGGGGATAATGCAAATACCTTCACCTTGAACGAATACCTACGCACGGATGCTGCCATCTACTACCGCCAGAACGACGTTCGCCTGGGACTTAATTTCCGCAATCTCTTTGATATTGACTATTTCGAAAATGGGGGACGTGGCCGACGTGGGGCAATTCCGGGTGATCCCTTCACGGTAATTGGCAGTTTCTCTGTCACGTTTTAGGGGGTATAGGATGCGGGTTCGAGTTGGCATTAAGGCGATAGTGCTGTTTCTAGCGGCTTTGGCAGTAGCCCTGACGTTTTCCGCCTGTAGCAGTGCTAATCGTCCCGTCTATGAGCCCATTCCCCCTTCAGAGGGGCGCACCCTCCAACATGAGATGGGCGAAACTGTGGTACCTCGAACGCCCGAAAGAGTCGTGGTGCTGGGCTCGATCATCGATGCGCTCGCGCTGGGCGTTGAGCCAGTCGGGGCGGCCTATTGGTCTCCCAGCAGGCCAAATCGGGAAGAACTTGCCCCCGTGTTCAGCGATCGCACTGCAGGCATTACTGTCCTCGGACATGCTAGACAGCCTAGCCTTGAGCGAATTGTGAAGCTACAGCCGGATTTGATTCTGGACGAGAAAGGAGGTGGGGATTTCTACTCGTACCTGTCACAAATTGCCCCAACCGTTGTTGTAGATTTTACGTTGGTGGCAGATGTCTGGAAAGAGGACGTATTGAGAGTGGCCACTGCCTTGGGAAAACCTGACGAGGCTCAGGCTTTAATTCAGCAGTACGAGCAGCGCATCGCTCAGTTTCAAGAAGTGATGGGCGCCCGCCTCGATACGACTGTTGTCTCGGTGGCGCGGTTCGGATTTGGTCAGGTTCGCTCTTTCCAGACAAATAGCTTTTCGGGTGCGGTGTTGGCCGAGGTGGGGTTGCCGCGTCCCGAGAGTCAGCAGCGGAAAAAGACGTTTGAAATCATCAGCCTCGAAAATCTGGCCAGCCTAGATGGCGATGTTCTATTTTTTATGCAGAATAACCCTGAGAAATCGATACTAACTGAACTCCAGGGGAATACGCTGTGGTCTCAACTCGGTGTGGTGCAGCGGGGTCAGGTGCATGAGGTGTCGCTGGATGTCTGGTTTCTCAATGCGGGCATTATCAGCGCTCACATGATTTTGAATGACCTGTTTCGCACCCTCGTCCCCGATAGTGAGCAGTACGTGATCCACCAGGTTGGCGAGTTGCCCCTGCCGTGAGCATGGCCCCCTTCGAGAGCGCAAAAAGTGGAAGTGTGATCCCCCTTCTACACAAACCCAGCAAAAACTCCGTCCACCCTACAAAAATACTCCGCTCACGACACAAAGCGATATTAAAGGCACCATAGCCTCCTGTATGCTCCTTGGAAAGCAGTGAATTAGCGAGAACGACACCAGAAAAACCGTAAAAGGGCCGCCAGAGAAAGTGCGCGGCGAGTCCAAAAGAAAGTGTGTTTGGGGTTCAAAATCCCTGGTATTTTGCTCACTAAAACCGTACCCTACTCGACGAACTCAAAGCCGTCGCGCGGCCCCTTTTTCTGATGCGATTAGCCCTTCGTCGGTTCGTGTTAAATCCCTACACTCGTCTACTGGGGCGGTATCTCAAGCCTCAGCGGCTGCGCGTCATCGCTTTGGCCATAGCACTACTGGTGAGCATTGCTCTGCAGCTCATCAATCCGCAAATTCTGCGCTACTTCATTGATACAGCCCTAAATCAGGAAGCAGGGACAACACTGCTACAAGCAGCGCTCTTGTTCATCAGTATTGCCCTGGTAACGCAGGGGTTGACTCTGGTGACCACCTATTTAGGAGAAACGGTTGCTTGGCAAGCCACCAATGCTCTGCGTGCCGACCTCGCGGCTCATTGCCTGCACCTTGATCTCGCCTTTCATCAAGCTCGTACCCCAGGTGAACTGGTAGAGCGGGTCGATGGCGACGTCACTACGCTGGCCCGCTTTTTTTCCCAATTTACCCTGTACATCTTAGGTAACAGCCTGCTGCTGCTGGGCATCCTCACTGTGCTGTGGTTTGAGGACTGGCGAGCCGGGTTGAGTTTGACCCTGTTTGTCCTGGGTGCCCTCGGCTTTTTGATGCGTCTCCTGCGATTTGCCTTACCTGCCTGGGTTGCCTATCGCCATCTCAGCGCTCAATTTTTTGGGTTTCTAGGCGAGTACCTGGCTGGCAAAGAAGACCTGCAGGCCAATGGCAGCATTGGTTATGTTAAACATCGCTTCCATGAGATGCTGCAACAGTGGCTGCCCATTTTTCATCGGGCTCGTTTGGCCCAAACGATCCTCTGGGGCAGCTCAGTGGCACTCTTGACCACCGGTAATGTCATTGCGCTCAGCGTGGGCGCTTACCTCTGGTCTCAAAACGTGATCACCCTCGGTACGGTGTATCTGATTTTTTACTATGCCAACCAGTTGCGCCAGCCCATGGCCAGCATTCTGGGTGAACTTACCGATTTTCAACAAGCACAGGCCAGCATCCTGCGCGTACAGGATCTCCTGACCACGCCATCACACCTCCCCCCCGCTGGAGCGCACACCTTGCCGAGCGGAGCCTTGACCGTAGAGTTCGACCAAGTGTGGTTTAGTTACGAGGCGGACCCACCCCATGACTGGGCCTTGCAGAATGTATCTTGGTGTTTGCCAGCGGGTCAGGTGTTGGGGGTTGTGGGTCGGACTGGCAGTGGCAAAACCACGTTAACCCGCCTGCTGTTGCGGTTCTATGCATCCCAAGCTGGGACTGTTCGCTTAGGTCAAATGCCGCTTGAGACTGTAGCTACGGCTTACCTACGGCAGCGAGTTGGCATCGTCACCCAAGAGGTGCAGTTGTTTCAGGCCACCATACGCGATAATCTGAGACTCTTTGATCCGGCCATTGAGGATGCCCAAATTCAGCGCGCTTTAGGTGAACTGGGGCTACTTAATTGGCTGCGATCGCAACCGCAAGGACTCGATACCCTGCTAGCCTCTGACAGCGGTGGTCTGTCAGCCGGTGAAGCTCAACTCCTAGCCTTTGCCCGCATCTGGCTAAGAGACCCGAGTCTGGTGATTCTCGATGAAGCCTCGTCCCGGCTCGACCCCTTGACGGAACAGCGCATTGAGCAGGCCACAAAACAATTAATGCAGGGGCGCACGGGCATCATCATTGCCCATCGCCTCAGCACCCTCCAACAGGTTGATTACATCCTCGTCTTAGAACAGGGACAAGTCATCGAATACGGTCGCCGCCAAGATCTGGCCAACCAGCCCACCTCACGCTTCGCCCAACTTTTGCAGATGCACCTAACCAACACCCCTCTCTTTTAGTACGGGCGCGATTTATCGCGTCTCTACGAATTCCTCCGTTGTGCACAGACACGATCAATTGCGTCTCCATCAATCCCTCCCTTCCCCATGACATCCCCCTCTAAACTCCCCATCCGGCCCTTACTCTGGCGCTTAATGAGTTACACCCCCAAATTGGCCCTTATGGATGCCGGGTTGTGGATGTTGATTGCGGGTGTCTTTCCGGCTGTTCCAGGTCTGATCATTCAAGGCTTTTTCGACGCGCTAGCTGACACCGCACCTTTAGGACTCCCGCCCTTGATGTTTCTGGGTTTATTGGTCGCGACCAGCCTAGGCGAAATTGTCGCCATCTTTGCCGGTCAGTGGGTACGGACCCAGTACCGCTTTAGCCTACGATCGCTGCTGCGTCACAACCTCTTAGACAAGCTGCTACAGCAACCCGGCGCTCAGCCTCTATCGATTGGGGACTCACAGCAGCAAACGATTTCACCTGGCGAAGCGATCGCTTACTTCCGCGAAGACCCAGAACTGATCGAGCAAACCATCGCCAAAACAGCGGATTTGATCGGCCAAGGACTGTTTGCTGCGGGCGCGATCGCCCTCTTATTGAGTATCAACGTCCGCATCACCCTCATTGTCTTTTTGCCCTTGGCCGTTATCGCCGTAGCCGTTCAGCAAGCTCAACAAAAGATTAAGCAATACCGCCGCGCCAGCCGTCAGGCCACCCAAGCCGTCACTGGCTTTCTGGGAGAAATCTTTGCCGCTGTTCAAGTCCTCAAAGCCACCGGCACTGAAACCGCTGCCCTCAACCATCTGCAACAGATTAACCAGCATCGTCAGCACCATATGGTGAAAGACCAACTGCTGACCACAGTCCTCAATTCCAGCTTCGAGAACCTCATTAATCTGGGTATCGGCCTAATTCTGCTGATTGTCGCGATCGCCAACAGCCAGGATATCAATTCACTCTCAGTGGGTGATTTTGCCCTCTTTGTCTACTATCTGGCCTTTGTGACGACTTCTTTTCGTGCCTTCGGCCAGTACCTAACCCTGTTAAGACAAACCGAAGTTTCCTTTGATCGCTTAACGGCTCTACACAGCGAAGCCGCAGCCACAGAGCCCAAACATCCACACGCTTCCTCAGCATTTGAACTTGTGGCTCATAAACCGCTCTATTTTGCTGGGCTTTGGGGCCACCAAACCCCACTGCCTCCTGTGGAGCAACCCCACCAAGATGCCCAGTCCCATTTCGAAGAACTAGCCGTAGTCGACCTGAGCTATCGCTATCCCAACTCGGACCGGGGGATTGAAGCCGTTAGTTTTTCACTGCGGCGAGGCAGCCTCACCGTCATCACCGGCCCCATTGGCTCCGGCAAAACTACTCTGCTACGAGCCTTATTGGGGCTCCTACCCCGGCAAGCTGGCACCCTTTACTGGAATGGCCAACCGGTTGAAAATCCAGCCACCTTTTTCAGACCGCCCCGCAGTGCCTATACTCCCCAGGTGCCGCATCTATTTAGCAACACCTTAAGCAACAATCTGCTGCTGGGGTTAGCACAATCAGACGCAGCCCTGCAGCAAGCGCTTCACCTGTCGGTTTTTGAGCAAGATGTCGCTTCTATGCCCCTGGGCCTCAAGACCCTTGTGGGGACCCGAGGGGTGCGGCTTTCAGGTGGGCAACTCCAGCGAGCAGCGGCGGCGCGAATGCTGGTGCGCCAACCCGAACTCTTGGTCTTTGACGATTTATCGAGTGCGCTGGATGTTGAGACAGAGCAACGACTGTGGGCAAGACTCTTTGCGGGTGAGCAACGGGCGGCAGGGTGGCAACCAACGTGCCTGATTACGTCTAACCGACCTAGCGTGCTGCGTCGCGCCGATCGCATCATTGCTCTCAACGAAGGTCGCATCGATGCCATCCGATAGGCAACTTGGGTTGTGCATAGCAGAAGACCGAAGGCTCAGGAAAGGTGAAGGCGGCTTGTCTTGAGCGCAGTTGCCAGGCAAGCAAAAGTGTCAGAATGAGCGTGTTCGTTACCGTTGCGAAAACCATGCGATTGCTTTCCATCGAAACGACCCCTAGCCCCAACTGCATCAAGCTCAACTTAGATGAGAGCATTAGCGACAAAGCGTTGACCCTCCAGAAAGGCAGCCCGACGCCCAATGTGCCTGAGTGGATGCAGCAAGTGCTGGCCATTGAAGCGGTTCAATCCGTCTTTGTGATCAAAGATTTCATCACGCTGACGCGCCAAGGAAGTGCGGATTGGCAGCCCATTCTTGCTCAGGCCGCTGATTTGCTCGGTGTCGCCGCCAATGCTGATTCGAAGCTACTCGCGCAGGTGACTCAGCCGCATGAATCGAGCCAGGATGTTGCGAATGCGCCCTCGGCTAGCCCCAATTTGGGCCAGTTAGACGTGGCTGTGCAGGTGTTTCGGGGGATTCCAGTCCAGGTGCGGGCGATCGCAGCCGACGGACAGCAGGCCCGCGTCGCCCTTCCTGATCGCTTTGCGCAGACCCTCCAGCGAGCCATCACGGCTACCGAGGCGGACTATGTGGCCGAGCGCCGCTGGGAGCCCTATCAAGCCCCGGCGGGTGAACCGGCTCACGTGGCTCAGCTCGTTGCCGATGAAATCGACAGCCTGCTCGATGCTCAAGCGCTAGCCCAAATTGAAACCGCTGCCATCAGCGATCGCTCCGAGCCCGTACCCACCGACAGCCTCGCCCATCAGCAAGCACTGATCGCTGAGCTGAGCCACCCCGACTGGAAACATCGGCTCAAGGCGCTACAGCAGCTAGAAGTCACCCCCGCCAATCTTGCTGCAGTCGTCGCCGTCCTCGACGATGAAAAAAGTACGATTCGACGCTGGGCAGCGGCATTGCTGGGAGCCAGTACCTTAGAGGCGGCGGTTGAGCCTTTAGGCGTTCTTGTCCGGCAAGACCCTTCGGCCCTTGTGCGCCGCACCGCAGGCGATGCCCTCAGCGACATTGGTAACCCTCGTGCCATGACCCCAATGATCGCAGCGCTGATCGATCCCTCTAAGCTCGTGCGCTGGCGGGCGGCTCGATTTTTGACTGAAATGGGTGATCAGATGGCGGTTGAGCCACTGCGTCGAGCGGTTGAACAGGAATCTGAGTTTGATGTCAAAGTCGAGATGATGACAGCCTTAGAGCGGATCGAAGCCGGAGGAGACACCCAACTGCCAATGTGGATGCGACTGACCCAGGAGGCTAATATTGGGAACAATTCTTAATAGTGTAATATTTATCCAAAGTGGTTCACGGCAACGGCTGCATGGCAAAGGTTTTAACAGGCGCTGAAGTTCACGAAATCATGGCAGAGTGCCGTGCCAATGGCGAGCTTTCAGAATACGAAGAAGGCTCTGAAACCTTTATCCGAACGCCGCTGCCACTCGGTCGGGGCTATGGGCGCAACATGCAGCTACGTCCTGGGTTAAGGCTGAACATCTTAGATATTGAAAAGTGCCAAGCTCATCGCTATAGAATTCGACAGCACCCGCAACCGATGCCTCTCACCTTGAGTTACTACTTATCGGGAGGGTGCCGGGTCAACAATGACGGGCTCAAAATGTCCTGTGAAGAAGTGGCGGGCAAAAGCTATCTTTACTGTTTGCCCAATACAGCTGAAATTGAGGAATATCCTGCTAGGCAGCGCATTTGTAGAGTTCACCTTCAAGTTGCGCCAGAGTTACTTCATGCATTTAGCGATCGCCGACATGAGCTACCTACCGACGTTAGATACGCAGTGGAACATCCTGAAAAAGCATTACTGTACTGTCCAAGTCGGATCACCCCTGCTCAACAGCATGTCCTGCGGCAAATTTTAGAGTGGCCTTACCAAGGCATTACCCGTCAGCTTTATCTAGAAGGCAAGGTGTTAGAGTTGCTGGCACTGTACTTTAACGAAGCTCTGATTGGGGCACCCGATCAACCCAAA